>LIHK01000024.1:0-17556 GCA_001399795.1 Candidatus Bathyarchaeota archaeon BA2
CGCCCCTTTATTAAATCCATCGTTCGTCACTCGCCACCCAGACTAGTGTGGGCTACTACGCTTACACTAAGGACTTAACCATATGCAACAACTGTGGAAAAGTTACTTCGCCCATTCATGATCAGTGTCCCCATTGTGGGTCTTCGCAGGTGGAATGGTGGTCTAGAGTAACAGGCTACTACCAAGCAGTGAGCGGATGGAACGAAGGAAAAAAGAAAGAACTCATAGACAGATACAGAGTTGCAGTTTAATATTAAGTGGTTGAACTGTAATGAGTTGAACAAGTGATCTTAGATGCTAACTTCACAAACTCGACTATTTCTGACCAGTTACGAACCCGATGAAATGATTTTTTCACATCAAGACTCCTATTCCAAGGGTGGTCAAATATTAGAATCTCTTTGACCTTTCCTAACCAACCAATTGCATCTTTCAAATTGTCCTCTATTATAACATCAAGTTGCAAACTGGCTTGATGCTTGTTTCCTTCATCTAAGTACAAGATTTTGTCATACGGTATTTTTTTACTTTTGAGCCAGTTCTCGGTTATGGTGGTCAAATCCTTGAATCTGGCTGATATCAAGTATATTTCATGTTCTTGTTTCAATTCATTAATGCCCCAGCGGGCTCTAGGTATCAGGGTCAAATCTTGGGTTAAAGTTTCTCTTATGAGTTCTTTTGCTTCTTCTTCAGGTATGCCCAACACTTGAAAAAGATCATGACAAAAGATTTCTTCTTCTTTCAAAGCAATTTCGTATTTATTTTTCACAATGCGTGCAAAAGTTTTAACGAAATTTGAAATCACTCCATCAATGTCGATACCGATTTTCATTTTTCAACAACCAAAGTTATTGGTTTGACATGGGAACGTAACCCATGAAGACCGCTATTAATAAAAAGCACCCCAAAACAAAAACGATCCCATAAAAAGCCCAAACGTAAAATTTTGACCTGCCGGGCTTTCCAATGGCTTTACTAATTAGAGCAGTCATTCCGAACATCTTTGTGCCGTTAACAGCCTTGTGCTTGTATGCTTCATCAATTTGGTATCCTCTTCTTACGGCACCCAGAAGCATTTTGTAGTAATAGAAATAATCCAAAATAAATACTCCAGTTAACATACCCAGACCGAAACCAATGATTGGTACAGCAGCATGAAAGGCAAAAGTTCCTATCCTCAAGTAAAGTTTTTCGAATTGCAAAGAAAAGGCAGCCGCTCCAAAGACAGCCAGCACTACACTTACACCGGTTGTTCGAACACGCATTATCATCTCATTGAAATGCATCTGCGTTTGAATTACAGTCTTCCACTCTTCCAAGATTAGCTGTGCGTCTTTAATGTCAGTTTTCTCTTCAGACTTCGGGCTTTCAACTGTGCGCTGTTTCTCAGGCATCGAAAAGGCGATTTTAAAAATTCCTGTCAAGAATATCAAAACACCCACTAGCAAAACAAGCAATGTCGCTTTAATTGTCCAATTTAGATTCTCAGTCATTGCAATGAAAGATGCGACAATAAGAAAAATGCCAATGGCAAGCCACCTCCAATTTGCAACAAATCTCTGCTTTTTCATTTAACTCCCGCTTTGGCTTTTCAATTAGTGTTACAATAAGTCAATTGGAGATATAATACTTTCACCATTCTGAGTACATTGACACGTAGCTACTATTCTGTTGCTCCTAGGATGAGGGCTAGTAGTGTCATTCTCATTACTATGCCGTTCCAAACCTGCTGGAAATACCTAGCATGCGGCGTCTCATCCACCTCATCATCTATTTCATCAACCCTCGGCAACGGATGCATAATAATCAAGTTCTCCTTCGCCTCCTTCAACACATCCACACCAATCTTGTAGGTGCCCCTAACCTTAACGTACTCAGCTGGGTCAGGAAACCGCTCCTCCTGAATCCTCGTCACATACAACACATCCATTTCAGGCAAAACCTCTTCAATTCCAGTTTTCTCCACTACGCTGATTTTTTTCTTTATGGCGTCTAAAACCTCCCTCCGCATCCGAAGAAGCTCAGGCGAAACCAAATACAACTTCACGTCGTAGAGCGACAGGGCATAAGCCAAAGAATGAACCGTACGCCCATAACGCAAATCACCCACCAAAGCCATGTTAAGCCCATCGATCCGATTCTTTTCCTTCAAAATTGTGTACAAATCCAGAAGAGCCTGCGTTGGATGCTCTTCTGCTCCAGAACCAGCATTGATGATTGGTACTTGGGCGAATTCGGCTGCGAGTCGAGCCGCCCCCTCCAGTGGATGTCTAAGCGCAATAACATCCGCATAGTTTTCAACAACCCTGACAGTGTCGGCGAGATTCTCCCCCTTCTTTATCGAAGCGATTTCAGGCTCGGCGAAACCAATGGCTGTTCCCCCAAGCTTGTGCATGGCAGCCTCGAAGCTTAGGCGAGTTCTGGTGCTGGGCTCAAAGAAGAGGGTCGCCAAGGTTTTGCCGTGAAGCATGTCTGAATCGCTTTTAGCTATGGGCTCCATTGCACCAGCAATTTTCAAAACGTAATCAATTTCCTCGCGTGTAAAATCCTTAATCGATATAATGTCTCGTCCCTTAAATTCCAATCCAGACACCAGACAAAGTTTAACAAGTCGTAAATAAACTCTTTACTCAGTAACACAATAAAATTCAGAGGCGAATTAACGTGTCCAGAAAAACCTTACGCGTCTCCAAAATAAAAAACGGCACCGTAATAGACCACATCGCAGGCGGCCACGCCTTGGACGTGATAAAAATCTTGGGAATCACAGGCCGCGTCAACTGGGTTGTAACCGTTGCCATAAACGTTCCCAGCAGAAAACTTGACACGAAAGACATGGTTAAGATTGAGGGAAGAGAACTGAAATCGGAAGAAGTGGATAAAATAGCTTTGTTGGCTCCCCACGCAACCATCAACATTATTCGAAACTACAAAGTTGCGGATAAGCAACGGGTTAAACTACCCAGCATCATACGTGGAATAGTGAAGTGCGCCAATCCCGCTTGCATATCAAACAGCAAGGAGCCAGTGCAACCCACATTTTACGTGGAAAGTGAAGAGCCTCTGCGCCTAAGGTGTCACTACTGCGGCTACATCATGGAAAAACAAGATGTACTCAAACAATTCTAACTTTGCGTCAATCATACCTTTCCAAATAAACTGGTTCTTCTTGAGAGGTGTGCGTGTGCACATTCTTTCTTGAAACGTCTAATTCTTGTGCTCGTCGGTCGCGTTGCGTGATGGGACGTTTTGACAGGTATTCGTAGCCGCAAGCACATCTAAATCCCACAACCTTGTTCTTATGTCTAACCTTTTCGAACTTCGTGGAAGAACAATTGGTTTTTCTTTTGTGCAACTTCCAAATAAACGTGGTTTCCATGCCAGTAAGGGGTACATAGTCTTTTGCTAAAGCCAAAAACCAGACAACGTATGCAGCGAGAAAGAGCCATGCGCCAAGCGCGAGTTCGCCTATCATTTTGTATTCCTCTCGTATTGTTGTTCCTATGTTTTTTAGTTGAACACATATACAATATGTCTTTTTCTAGACATATCTAATGTTATTTAACGTACCGTTACATAAAAACATTATGTAAAAATCCGAATAATGAGCATATTAAAAACCAAATTATGTACATTAATAAGCAACAGGAGATCGTGGGGGTAAGACGGCTTGGGGTACGTTTATTTATATACCGGAACAGGGGGAGGAAAAACAACAAACGCCCTAGGCCTAGCCTTAAGGTCTATGGGACACGGCCACAAAGTCGTCATAATTCAGTTTATGAAATGGTGGAAAAACACGGGAGAATACAAAATAAGAAGGAAACTTCAGCCTCATTATGAAATCTACCAGTTCGGCAGAAAGGGATGGATTGGACTAGACAACCTAGGCGAAGAAGATAAGAAACTGGCAAAGGAAGGCTTAGAGTTCGCCAAGAAAGTTTTAAGAGAGAAGAAACCTCATCTGCTGATTTTAGATGAAATAAACTTGGCTCTCCATTGTAAACTCTTGGAAACCAGAGAAGTATTAGAGTTTTTGAACAAAATTCCGAAGAAAACCGACGTCGTTTTAACTGGAAGATACGCTTCAAAAGAGCTCATAGAAAGAGCCGATTTCGTCAATGAAGTAAAGGACATAAAACACCCGAAAGAAATACCGACAACAAGGGGCATCCAATACTAGCAGAACGTTCCTTACTTCTAGCCTCCTGACTGAAGAAGAAGTATCGCCTTGGCGAGATCACCCTCAGTTTCTTCAAGCGCCCTCCTCGCCTCTTCCACACTTTTTCCAGTTTGATCAGCAACAAGTCTCACGTCCTCCTCTGGGATGGATACCTTTCTTTCAATCTTTTTTTCGGTGATTCTTTCCCCGGTCACCTGAAATATTTTTTGTCCTCGCATGTCAAGGACCGCGACTTCAGGGCTTTCAATGATTATTTCTTTTGTGGCTGTTCTGAGGATGACTTCTTGAACGTCTGGCACTTCTCCCATGCTTAGACCCATGCGTTGCATCATCCTTTTCGCTTCCCTCGGACTTACTCTCCTCCGCAATTTTGTTTCGCCCCTTTCTACACTAATGTTAGCGTTTCCTTCTTAACTTCTTCCGCTACTCCCCTCCGCACCCGAACCGCAACTCCCCTCTTGAAGGCTTTCATTTCTTTTCCAGAAAGCATGGCTCTTCCCACAGCCAGAACCTTGCCTTTTTCGTTCGTAACGGTCACTTCTTCTTGAGGCCTTATCTCCTCGTCAGCATCGATCACATGCTTGGCGAAGACGCTCTTCCCCCTGGCAACAAAGGGTTCAGCCTCTTCCCGAACTCTAACCCACAATCGTTGAGGCTTTACATGCTTCATTATTCGCTTGGCCCCTGCAATGTTTAGCGAAAAAAGGCCGTTGGTTGGTCGCAAAGTAGCTAATCTCTTCTCTTCCAGATATACGTGGCGGATTCTCCCAGTTCTCTTTGAGTGGACGATCTTAACCCCTCCTGGGAAAAGTTTTTCCCCCACACCCTTTCCGAACTGGTAGTCTGCTACGCTCCTGATCTTCTGAAGATCGTTAGGTTTATCACTCATGGTTACCCCATTAAATTCGACAAGTATAAGGATAGCTGATGATAAAATATTTTAGGTGATGCCCCTTCTTGCATTGCGAGGTCTGTGGACGTCAGATCGTAGGTAAACCCTATAAAGCGGTAATTGAAGGGGCTAAAATGGTTGTCTGCAGTGACTGTGCTAAACTTGGCTCTGCTTATTGGGAAGAAAAGCCTCAACGCCGCGTGAAAAGAACCGCGAAGCCTTTGCTCCGTATTTCTGTCTCTGAAAAAAAGCAGCCTCCTGCGCTCGCCGAAGCCTTAGAGCTGGTGGACGACTTTAGTCTACGCATAAGACGGGCGAGAGAGGGAATGGAACTAAGCCATGAAGATTTGGGCAGGAAAATCGGGGAAAAGGTTTCTGTTCTTCGGAAAATTGAAAGCGGCAAAATGACTCCAGATCATAGACTTGCAGAAAAGCTGCAACACGCGCTTAGAGTAGAGCTGCTTGTTCCACCCTCAGAACCTAAGGCTCCATCAGCAGCATTGTTTCAGCCCCGTGAGATAACCCTAGGGGAGGTAGTTCGCCTAAAAGAGAGGAAAACGGAGGTAACCAAAGAACGAAAGCAATAATAGTTCAACGACGGCTTCCTCATGAACGTTCCAGCTTAGATGAACTTCAAAGCCTCGCCGAGTCAGCCGGATACACGATTGTGGGTTCTTTTGAACAAATTAGAAAGCCAGATCCACGTCATCAAATTGGAAGCGGAAAAACAAAGGAACTGGCCGAGTTGGTTAGAAAAAACGGTGTCGAGAAAACCATATTCGACAATGAACTTACGCCCGTTCAAGCCTATAATTTGGCCAAAGCAACGGGTGTAGAGGCAATTGACCGTTTTCAACTCATCCTCGAAATCTTCGCTAGACGAGCTTCAACTGCCGAAGCAAATCTTCAGATTCAACTAGCCAGACTACGTTACGAGTTGTCCCGAGCAAAAGAGAGGGTAAGGTTGGCGAGGATGGAGGAGCAGCCGGGTTTTATGGGGCTGGGAGCCTATGAAGTGGACGTTTACTATGAAGCTGTAAAAAGGCAGACCCATTCCATACAAGACAAACTAAAGAAGAAGCAGAGGAAGCGACGCTTGCATCGCGACCGAAGGCTCGAACTGGGATTTTCTTCAGTTTCCTTAGCTGGATACACAAACGCTGGCAAGAGTTCATTGTTTAATGTCCTTGCCGAAGAGACTGTTCCTGTAGATTCGGGTTTGTTCACTACTCTTTCTACGACAACTAGGGCGGTTGTTCTTTCTAAGAGGAGGGTTTTGCTGACGGATACTGTTGGTTTTATCGATCGTCTGCCCCTGACTCTCATACAGGCGTTTCACTCCACCCTCGAAGAAACAATCTTCTCGGATTTGATTCTCCTTGTTGTTGATGCAAGCGAGTCTGACGAGGATATTGAAAGAAAACTTTCTTGTTGTCTAGATACCATTCAAAAGATAGGCGCGGCTGGAATACCCATCGTAACTGCTTTCAATAAGATCGATTTGCTACAAGACAATGAAATCCAGCGTAAGGCTGAGGTTTTGAAGAATGTCGCGCCGAACCCTGTTTTCATCTCCGCACTACATGGAACCAATACTGATCTGCTTAAACAAGAGATGATAAGTCGCCTTGAAAGCTACGTTAAGGGGTCATTTTCTCTTCCAATAACAGATGAATCCATGTCCTTCATTTCATGGCTTTTCGGTCGCGTCGATGTACATGACGTGAAATACAAAGGTGACAGCATGGGCGTCATTTTTGAGGCAATTCCATGGTTTGCAGACAGGGTAAAGGGACGCGTGGAACAACTTGGCGGAACCTTTAACGCTTAATTTTAGATAACTTTGGCTAGAAAAACTAGCAGAGGCTGAGACAGAATTGAAGGTTGTTGTTTTAAGATGGGGACATCGATACAGAGATAAAAGGCTCACGTCTCATGTTGCCTTGACTGCCCGTGCATTTGGCGCCTCCGGCTTCATTTTGGCAGATGTCATAGATGAAAAAGTTAAGGCGACCGTTGATAAGGTGAAAGAACAGTGGGGTGGTTTTTTCAAGTTTGAAATGGGTGTGCCTTGGAGACAAGTTGTCAAAGAATGGAGGGCGAAAAATGGTTTAGTGGTTCATCTCACCGCCTATGGAGAAAACATTCAAACAAGCGACATCCTAAAAAGGATTAAAGCTACTGGAAAAGACTTGCTGGTGATAGTAGGCAGCCGCAAGGTTCCAACAGAATTCTTCTCCAAAACAGTTTCTGACTATAACGTCGCTGTTGGGAATCAGCCTCATTCAGAATGCTCAAGCTTGGCTGTTTTTCTCGATCGCCTTTTCGAAGGTCAAGAACTGTCAAAGGAATTTGAAGCCGCGAAAATAAAGATAATTCCTCAGATAAGAGGAAAGAAGGTGGCCAGAGCTTAGTCGTTTTAGGCTGATTGACTAAAGAGATTTAAGTTTTCACGTGTTATTAATATATATGAGATGAGTAGAGGCGTTTCAATGCTACCCCTCGTGGACGATGAAACATTAGTAAAAGTTGCTGAAGCCTTCGGCAGCGAGGAAGCCGTTAGAATCATCGATGTCCTTAAAGAAGTTGATGAAACTACTGATGATCAGATCGCCGCTCAAACCGGAATACGACTAAACTTCGTCCGTAAGATTCTCTATAAGCTTTATGATCACTCTCTCGTGGCTTTGAGGAGGTCTCGCGACCAAAATACGGGTTGGTTCATTTTCCACTGGAGGCTTCAGCCAGATCAGCTTGAAGGTTTTATCTTGAACCAAAAGCGTCGCGTTCTCGAAAAACTGGAAATTAGGCTGAGGTACGAGGAAAACCATGATTTCTACTACTGCTACACGATAGGGTGTAAGCGAATTCCCTTCGAAGAGGCTATGGAACTCGTTTTCCGATGCCCCACATGCAACAAACCGCTAATGCACTTTGACAACGGTAAAATCGTTAATGCCCTAACCAAAAAGGTTGAGCAACTGAGGAAGGAATTAGGTGAATGAGCGACTGCCCTCTACTCGGGTGGCACTGAAGCTTCTCTCTCGAAGCGGATGTTCCAGCAAGGTTATAGCCCATTGCAAAGCCGTCTCGGCGCTTGCGGTACAGATTGCCAAAGCCTGTGAAAAGAAGGGATTGAACGCTGACATCAAGCTTGTTCAAGTAGGCGCCCTTCTACACGATATTGGACGTTCAAAAACTCATGGCGTTGCCCATGTGGTCGTGGGCGCGGAAATCGCCAGATCGTTAAATTTGCCAGAATCCGTTGTGTCTATCATTGAGCGTCACGCTGGCGGTGGCGTAACCATTGATGAAGCCAAGAGATTGGGTTGGCCTGTTAAAAGTTATCTTCCGCAAGCCCTTGAAGAGAAAATTGTAACGTACGCTGACAAGCTGATTGAGGGACCAAGAAGGGTGCGAATTGAGCGAACCATCAAAAAATTTTCGAGGGAGTTAGGCGAAAACCATTCTTCGATTAAGAGGGTTAAGAAGCTGCACAAAGAGTTTTCATCTTTGATCGGGGATTTCGATGCCTACAGTCGTACTAGAAAAAATGTATGGCTCTTTTTCTCCTGAGGCTTTTGAATCGGTACTTTTGTCTTTGTGTAAAGGACTTAAAGTTAGGTTAAGGGTTGTGGGCAAAACGAGTCGAGGCTGGATCCAAACAGAAGTCTCTGGCGAAGACGAAACCGCCGCGTTGCATTTTATTGACCGAGAAATAGGGTTGGCTCCAGTTTCTGTGGATAAGTTGAAAAAGTTTTCTGTCATACGTGGTAGAGTTGTTTTTTCTGGGAAAAGCAAAAACGAGCTTTTTGTGGATGTAGGCGTTTTCTCTCCAGAAACTTATGATGCCGTTGTTCCATTGCAGACGTTGCAAGTTCAGCTTGCTGATGGAATAAAGCTTCCGCTTCAGCGTCTGATTGAGCTTTTCTGTCTATATGATAATTTGCCCCTTAAGGTCAAAGTAGCAGGCAGCGTCAACACTCAAAAGAAGTTGGTTGAAGCCGAGCTGTCGGAAGCGCAGCTTTCCCAAATTACGCACTGGATTCGTTCTCGTCTCGATCGATTGTTGGTTCTAGGTGCGCCTTTCTCAGATGTTGAACACGCGGTAAGAGCGTCAAGACATTTTCGCGATGTGGTTAAAATTGAACCCTTAGGGCTGCTTGAGCAAGCTATTCTGTGCAAGTTGGGAACTGACGCTAAGGGGCTTATACCAAAGCTTGGGCGTCTCCTTCCTGATGCTATGCTTGCCCCTTTTTGTCCAAGGAAAATCCGAGAACTTACTGACAGACCGTTTCTTTGATGGTGGGCCAGGCCGGACTTGAACCGGGCGACCTCAGCCTCGTAAGGGTTGGTCAGCGTTTATGTGAACTCTTCTCAATAGATTTTGTGAGTGCCTACTGCTAAAAACTCGATTTCTTTTCTTTCAAACTCCACCTTGTATATTAACCGATGCTTTAATCCTATCTCATAGGAGTAGCATCCTTCCCATGGTCCGTGAAGCCTATGCCCCTCCTTTCTCGGGTCCTTGCTGGATAACAGCATTTCTATGGCCGTCTCAACCCTTCGCCTTACTCCTCCGCTAAGCCTTTTATAACCTCTCTTGAAAGTTCCCGTAAACTTAGCGGTCCAAAATGAGGCCAGTTTGGATCCCAAAGCTCCTGGCGAATTATCGCAAAATCAGATCAGGACCTAAGCCACTCCACCGCCTCTTCGGTATTTCGGAACCTGATAACCTTTCCTTCACCAATCTCCCTCAGGCTTTTTTCAATGTCGGCTTGGAGCTCTTTGCTGGACATAACCTCAAGGGTTGCCCATATCTCTTCCTCAGGAACGCCCTCCTTCATAGCCTTCATAACGAACCTAACCATCTCATCAAACGTCTTTTTCTCAATAAGCAAAGCCTCGACCATAGCACAAACCTCCAAAACATCTAGGCTTCTCCGAAATATATCAGTTTCCAACATCCCATAGGCTGTAATGGCTAAGTACAATCCCTTCGCAGAGAAAGCAGGAATGAAGAAGGTCTTGGAAAGCAAGCCCAACCCAGCCGTCCTCGAAGCCGTAGAAAAACTGAGAAAGTTAGTCTTTAACCCTGTTTTCCTTTCCTCTGAAAAATACAATATGCATCGGCTGCAGGTTCTTCAATTAGTCGGTCAAGTGAAAACAGTCCTCAAGGACCTTTCTAAGGCAGGGGGATATACCGAAAACGCTTATGGTCCAGCCACAAAGCCTACATGCCAAAGGAAGAGTTCAACAGCAACGTTGATAAAGCATCGCTTAAGAAGCTGGCAAGCTCTAAATCAACAGATCAGCCCGAATCAAGCTGATTTCACAAAAAGAAGTATGCTGGCGAGCGAAGCGAGCCACACCAGCCCAGATTGGTGGGCCGGGCCGGACTTGAACCGGCGGCCTCAGCCTCGTAAGGGCTGTTTTAGGTCTGTGCGATGTCCTACCATGCTAGACGACCGGCCCATTGTTTCAAAATAATGGTGTAAAATGTTTTATAAAGAATACGCGTGAGTTGAAGGCATCTTCTCTATGTAGTATGGGGTAGGAGAGCTATCTGTACCCTCTCCACAGGAGTTAGCTCTTTTGTCTCGCAAAGAAAAAATTTTATTGTCGGACAAAGGCTATGCCCTCATCTCTACCGCAGTTGCGGTCAGTTTTCGTGGATAGGAAGTTTTTTAGGATACTCGTCTTCAGAAATATTTGGAGGGCGGGGTTGCCCTAGTCTGGTAGAAGGTTAAAGCCTGCTGAAGGGGCAGACCTGTTTAGCCTAAGCCTGCTAAGCCTGTGGTCCTTTGGGCCGCGCGGGTTCAAATCCCGCACCCCGCGCCAAACTAGCTTTTAAAAGGATGAAGATATGCTACTTCTCGGCCTTGTGAATAGGATCAATCGCAACGTGTTCAAGCTGAACATCGACAAGTGTCCTGAAGCGTTGGAAAGGATGTTTGCCGCTTTTCCAGCAGAGCATTAGCAGCGAATTGTATGAGTGGCTCTTGAAAGTAGAAAAACATAAGGTTCAAACGGTTATTAAGCCTCTGTTTCTCTTTCTTGTCTACGGGAAGCTATGATTTTTGCTGCTTTCAATATTTCGGCGGCTTGTTTGTTCTTTAGCTTGTGTCTTTTCTCGCCGAGTTCCGTTATTGCGGACTGTATATCAGATATTTCGATGAATCCTATTCTGAGGCTCTCTAACAATATTGTCCACGTGTTCCAAACTTTAAGTCCAAACATCTTTGCAAGGTCTGAGAGAGTTTTCTCATCAACCAATATTTCTGCTCCGCTTTCTCTTGCCAAAAGAAGGATCTTGGCATCTGTTCGAGATATGTTTTCGTCATCCGCTAACCTCTTAGCAGCTAAAGCCACAGTCTCGGGTGCATCCTCAATCATGATCCACCCCTCTTCCATAGCTTTCCCTATAACTTGAGCGTCGGTGTGACCGAGCCTGATTCCCTCATCAAATGCCTCCTTATTAACTTCTGGAATGATTAATACACGATTGAAAAGCTTCTTAATGAGGTACAGCTTGCCTATCTGAGCTAAGTGAATCAATGGTCCAGCATCAGACACCACTTTGGGCAACGCTTGGCTCTCCGTACCTCGCCTTTAAGTATTCCTTAACGCTTTCTGAATCCCAGTTGACCGGTACGCCTTCCTTTTCCAACCTTTCAAGAAACTCCCGTAGAGGAACCCCTAATATTTCAGCAGCTCGTCCAGCCGTTAACTTTTCCTTCTGGTAAAGGTGGATAACTCTCTGAGATAATCCGTTTTCGATAAATTCTTTAAGCAGTGTTGACCGTTCAACTTTCTCAAGAGCCCTCACTGCTTCCATCCTTTCTAAATCCCGGCGTGAAAGACGCACAGTTATTACAGTACTTTTCTTAGACACGGCTTTTCCAGAAAAATAGAATACATTGTAATACATAAACCTTCCCTTACAGTACTCAAAACCACACAGTTTCACATGAGTGTGCAGAGAGGCTCTTAACATCATTAGAGAAAGAAGCATGATTCTTAAAAAACAGAGAAACTATTACACTGCGCGAGAAGACTTTCAAACCAGTTGCCAAAAATGGTTCGAAACTTGTAGCGACTCTTCATTACGCTTTCAAATAGTTGCTTGCGTTGAGTATGGTTACTCCTACTATGTCGTCCTTTCGGTAATGCATAATCATGTCATTGATCATTTTGCTTTCTGTTGCTTTCTGAGGCTTTTCAAAGTTGATGTAAAGCACATCGGCTTCTTCATCATAATCTATCCACATCACTTTTGATGGCATAGAGAGAATGTGAGGTACTATCTCAAGAGATTTTTTGAATACTTATTGTCTTCGCCACAAGATTCCCCTCCTCTTTAGAATATTATCTATCTTCGAAGTCATAAATGCCGTGATTATAAACCCTTCTTCATTCGTTTCCTTGTGAACAACAATGAGGTACTTCGGACTAATGTGAGTCTTCTTATAAAACTTGGCAGCCAGTAACTCTTCTTTTTTGCCAGCCACGACATTTATGACTTTCGGCCTTTTTATTGTAGATCGCTTTCAAGGTTAATGGAGAAGTGATGACAAAAAATCTTTAAGGGCTGTTGTTTACAAAGTCTTAGTGCACAAGGAGCTATAGAAAGCAGTGTTAGCGTTACGGAAGCCAGTCGATCCAGAAACGGATCAAGAAGCCAGCATAACCGTCTATGTGCTCCGAATCCGTGCCGAGGGTGTAGCATCAGAAGAATGGAGGTCAAACTGGATGGATGGAAGTGACGCTGATGACGACGACCAACATAGTGGAAACTACGCCTCGTGTAAGAGGATTGATGGCAAGCTTAGGGCAATCTCTACTGTCCCTCTCATTTAATTTTGGTGGAATACTGGCCGGACTCCTCGCCGTGTATTTTGGCGTCTTTTCCCGAGACCTCCGATGGACAATAGCTCTGTTTCCAGGAATTCTAAGCGTTAGAGGAGCCATCGGAGGTCTCTTTAGCGGTCGCATAAGCACGGGTCTACACCTAGGAACCATCAGAGCCAGCTACACCAAAAACACGAAGAATTTTTACCTCCTTTTGCGTGCGGTCATCACATTGTCGCTTGTAAGTGGCATCATGATAGGGCTAGGAACTTCGATTTTCGGGCTACTCCTCTGGAAAGTCACGGTTATAAATTTCATTGAGATTCTAGCTGTGGTTATCGCAACCATGGGCCTCTCTATCCTTTTTATCCCGCCCATAACAATAGCAGTTTCCGTTCTTTCTTTCAGACATGGTTTAGACCCAGACGTAATCGTGTATCCCGTAATATCGACAGTGGCAGACATCATTGATACCGCATGTTACATTTTAATTCTAAACATTTTCTTTACGTTAGCTCCCTTTGGACATTACTTGATTGGGCTAATCGACTTCCTTTTCATTTTCATCGTACTATACATTGTAGTTAAGAATGTTAGAGAGGAAAAATTTGTTGAAACAATTAAAGAATTTCTCCTTACGCTCGTATTTGTAACCTTCATTGTCGGTGTCACAGGCTACATCCTTGTTAAAGTAAGCGATGTCATAAAAGGTAATGGACCAGAAATATACGTAGTTTACCCGGCGTTAATTGATACCGTGGGGGACGTAGGTTCCATCATAGGCTCAACAACCACTACAAACCTCGCCTTAGGTGTAGTTAAGCCATCCCTTTCCTCAATTAAACAAAACCTAACAGTTGTAAGTGGAGGATGGTTAGCCTCAGCAGTAATGTTTTTACTTTATTTTACAATAGCATCCTTTGCGCGTAAAATAACCACTTTAAATGGTCTGTTAATATTCGCGGCTCAACTCTTAACTACGAACATCTTAGCCGTCTCAGCTATGGTTACTATAGCCTACGCTGTAGCCATTTATACCTACAGAAGGGGTTGGGACCCAGACAATTTTGTGATTCCTCTTGAAAGTTCGTTGGCAGACAGCATAACAACTGTCTCTCTTCTTGCAGCTGTCTCTCTTCTTAAGATTCCTCAGCAGCTGGCGCACGGACACCTGAAGCTAACTTCCTAAAATCTTCTTCCCCTTCTGCATAGCCTGACGCAATCAATATGTCGCCCGCTTTGATCACCGTCTCGGGGCGGGGACGCAACCACTCTTTTCTTCTTCTGATAACCAAAACCCACATTCCTGTTTCTTCTGGAATTTGAGCATCTCGAAGTTTTTTCTCCACTAACGACGACGTCTTTGAAACTTGCACCCGGGCAACCGTTTCTTCAGCCTCCTCTATTACAACTTTCAGGATGGGATGAGGTTCTAATCCTCTTAGTACAACATTGGCAATTTCCATGGCTGCGTCCGCTATTTCTTCTGTGACCACCCCCAACCTAATTAAACCTAGAAAGTCTTTAGATTCTTCTGGCTTGAAGCCGCTGGACAAAACGAGGAGCTCAAATTCTGTATGTAGATTGTCCATGTATTCTTCAAGCGCCTGCACTTCCTCTGCTAGTTCTCGGCTGTTGAGGAGGAGCGAGGAATATGCAAGGTCTATCATTAGTTCAGACGTATCTTTCAGAGACACGAGTTTGCTTACAATTTTTTTAAAAGGTCCCTTAGCCTTTGCCATGTCTTGGTCCTCCTATTCCATTTCTTTGATTTTTCCTTCAGCGAGTCCTTTTAGTTCGTCGACGCCTAAAGGGGCTCCTCTCGCGATTAGGACGTCGCCTTCAACTATCGTTTCGTCTTCGCTGGGATTTATGATCCATTCCTTCCCTCGGCGGATCGCAATTATGTCAACCCCTATTTTGGCGGCTAATTCCAAGTCTCCAACTCTTTTGTTAATAAAAACTGAGTCAGGTTTAACTTCGGCGCGTGCTAATTGTTCCTCAACCTTCTCAAAGGCTTCTCGAACGATGGGGTGAATGCCAACTTCTTTAAGTACAATGGTTGCTATGTCTGCAGCAGCGTCTGAGATTTTGTCGGTGGCAGCAGCCACAGTGGTTACCCCAATGAGGGACTCTGCGTCTTCCGCGTCTCTAGCTGCCAGCATAGCATTCATGTCCAAGATATAAGCCAGGGAGTCTACGCGTTTTTCAAGTTCTAAAACCTCTTCTGCAAGTTCACGGCTGTTGAAAAGAGCTGCGGAGTATGCTAAATCTATCATTATTTCAGATAGATCCTTCATTTCAGTGAGCGCTTCTCTAACAGAAACGGGTCTGTACTCAATTTTCTCTGATTTCGTCAAGCAGAAAAAACTCCTCTAAGTTAGTCTGGCTGTATTCATCAATTTTCACGCGTCAATATCCATATGATGTCGTACAATCTTTTAATTTTATCGCACTTCTGGGCAGTCAAAGCCATTTGTCATCATAGAATTGTTGTGAGCACTAGTCCGGAGGCTAAAGGTATGGTTAGGTTATCGCTGAGGGGTAAGGGCAAGCATTCTGCCAGCATCCCTGTAGCGGCGCCCACCAGCGCTTTCACAGGATCAACAAAGAGCATGGCTCCAACAGAGGCAAAGAGAAAGCCGAAAACTGAACCCTCCACTTTCTTTCCTTTGTTGAAGGGGAAAGTAGCGCTTCCAAATTTTCTTCCGAAGATCGTGGCGAAACCGTCGCCTAGTGTAAGTATTGCGATAGATGCATAGCTGGCAGGCGCTGGAAAAAGGATGAGGGAAAACATTATGCCCAGAGCGAAGGAAATAGGGGCTGTTGCAAACTCGTAATATTCTGGTTCGTTGGCAGCTTTCCAAGTTATTGTGGAGATTAAAGGTAAATTGATTCCTCGGAGTCTGGCGACCTCTGAAGCACTATACAATGAAGTCGCGAGAAGTATTAACAAAAATACTAGATAAGTTTCTAAAAGGTAGATACAGATGAACGGCACCAAAAAGCTACCCACGTGGATTATTTCGCGAATAATCTCGCTTCTTGAGAGGGGAGAACTAGGAACCTGCAACACATTTTCTGTTACGATTGGTAGGATTTCTGAGAGGTCGCCACTAACGACAAAATCTGATTTGGCGCTCAAAAGGAAATCTGGATTGTAGCCAACCCTTAATGTGCAGAGGCGAAACATGGGAAGATTATTTCTGTCGTCAGCAACCACAACGCAGTCTTGGGAAGATAAACCTTCTTTTTCGAGATTTTTCTTCAAAACGATTGCCTTGCCGTCTGGCTTTAGAACATCGCCTCCGATTTCACCTGTCAAACGACCGTTGGCTGTCTCTAATTCCAAACCGAACGCGTAGTCCACGCCTAGCCTAGCAGCTAAGTCTTTGACTAAAAGCTTTGGGAGACCAGAGCTTATGAGGGCTGTCTTGTACCCAACCTTATTCAATCTCTCAAAGACTTCTTCCACACCCGGCATAAGAGGAATCCCTTCGTAGAGTTGAAAGATGTCGCTTGTCGTGAGTCCTCGAAGAACCTTGAAAATTTTCCTAAGCGCGGATTCAAGGGAAAGTAACCCAACTTCATAGAGAACACCCACAGCGATTATCTTAATAAAACCCCGAAGACCCACCTTTTTAGCCGTCTCAAAAAGTAGGTAACGCCTCTTCGGTACCAAAACCCCTTCCACGTCGAAGATAATCAGACGATTAGATCCGTGCATGCCCGCCTTTACATCAACCAATGGAGCGCCCTCCCAACACAATAATTAATCTGTTAGGTNCTTTGGTACCAAAACTCCTTCTATGTCGAAGACAATCAAACGATTAAGTTCGTGCACGCCCGCCTTCATGTTAACCAACCGGGTGTCCTCCAAATACAATAATTATCTGTTGGGTTGAATAGCTTTCCGGAGCGTCATTGATGGAATTTAAGGCGCCATTGCGAGCCGTAGAAAAATTAAAAGAAGCTTAATCTGGGCTTATCTACACTTTCTGTTTTCAATAATAATCGTTGTATGTTTTGGTTTCATGACAAATTTTAAAAACAAACTATACATAGAATTGGGACTGGTGATAACTTGAAAAGAAAAATTATTGCGATATCAGCGATAATGGCGGTTATGGCGATGTTATGCGCGCAATCTGTTGTTGCAGACACCGGTGTGACAATACACGCATGGACGGATCGAGTGCAATATAAACCGGGCGAAACCGGTACGCTGTACATTACCGTGCGAAATGACCTACCAGACACAGACATCATAATCAAAAATATTTTCATCACATATGATTCTTGGCATGCTTACGTGAAAGATCACTGGGAAGGTAATCAGAGCTTCACGGACATAAATGAAATTTGCGGAATGAAGGGTGGAGTGTACTATAGAGAAGTGACGTTTAAGGTGCCAAACGGCGGAAGAGGAGTTTCCGCCACTGCAACCATTATCGTAACGCTAGATAAACCAGTGCACAATCCTCAGCTTAAAGCCGTCTACATCAGTGTTGTTGGACCACCAGTTCCTATAACAGTTACCGATTTAGATACGTGGATGACGTCATTGGGAGTACTCATCGTAGTTTGCACAATCATATTGGCTGCAGTGATTTTCCTTTCAACGCGCAGA
>LIHK01000024.1:17570-30329 GCA_001399795.1 Candidatus Bathyarchaeota archaeon BA2
GGGATATGCATTTCAAGACGATAATTTCTTCCTTCATAAGAAGTGGATAGAAGATTTTTTCTTAGAGAGGGAAAAGGTAGGTGAGAAAACACCTTGGTACGTTTGGGGAAGCATAGATACGATAAGGAATTACGACATAGGGGACTTAGTTAAGAACGGTTTCCGTGGTGTTTTCATAGGTTATGAAAGGTCTGACTACCATAAAAGTAAGGAAGCTGAAGAAATCACAAAAGAGCTACAAAATAATGGGATATTGATACAAGGGTCCTTTATTCTTGGATGGGAAGACCAAAGCGAGCAAGACGTAAAGAGAGAAATAGAATGGGCATTGAGTTTGAAATGCGATCTTTACTTTTTCGCTATCTACACCCCATTACCTAGAATCTCAAAAGGGTATGAACTTCTAGAAAATGACCCAGAGAAATGGGTAAAAAATTACAAAATAGGTTCTGGGGAAATGCTTTCATGGAAACATCCGACTTTGAGCAAAGAATGGTTAGAAGAAAAGTTAAGAGAAGCCTACAAACGAACCAGTATAGATTTGAAAGGTGTGTTAAAGAAACTTCAGCTACCAAATACGCATGAATCCCAGCTTTGGCAGCACTCATTTCATTAGCATGAGGAGGCAAAGGACGCCTAACACCCATAAAACTTCTAGGACCAAGCCACGCTGTATATCTCACCACTGTTCGCTTACCTATTCCGAGAACAGAATCTATCTCAGAGTTCGTCATGCCTTTCCGTTTCATATCTTTTGCTTTTTCTATTACAGAGTCATCGATTCGCATCTTAAGATAAGAAAGGTTACATGTATACATAAAACTATGTTCACTAGACGATGTGAAAAACGCCCCTCCTATTAGACCCAGGTTCAAGGGATGGTGGCGCCCTTCGGCGGGAAAGACCGTGATTTTCTTTCCCTTGGCCGGGATTTGAACCCGGGTCCAATAATTAGAGAACTAGAAAATGTGAAACGAAAGCTCTTGTATTAAGTATGCTCGTTCACATTGATAAGCTCCACGACGGGATTGCCAAAGTGTTAATCCTTTCATCTGCAGGCGATTTCAGTTGGTTTTTGGCAATGAGGATCTGGGCA
Source organism: Candidatus Bathyarchaeota archaeon BA2 (assembly GCA_001399795.1). Lineage (GTDB taxonomy): Archaea > Thermoproteota > Bathyarchaeia > Bathyarchaeales > Bathyarchaeaceae > BA2. Next base: position 18,667 of record LIHK01000024.1, read on the forward strand.
TCTAAGTTTTTTCATGTCTTGGTAATACCTGAGAAAGCTCCCGCATTCTGGACAGAGGAAAATGTTGTGCAGCGCATGGACAGCCTCACAAAAACGTTTCACTTCTTCAATTGAAACATTTTCTGCCTCTGGGTTGTCATGAGCTAAGAGATTTCCCATAATTACCGTTGCTTCGAGTTCTTGAAAGCCTTTAGAGGTTCTTTCTTGAAATAGAGGTTCTTTGGCTAGTTCGTTAAGCCGCTCTTTTGCAGGTACTAACAAGTCTGCAACGGTATATCGGTCGGTCTTGAAGATCGGTCTGGCCATCGTTACTCTGCAGATTTCTTTGAGCAACCATTCAAGATAGTTTCTTCCTTCAATTGCTGCTCCTTGTTTATCACACGAGTCAAGTTTGTCCTTAATTTTTTCCCACCTGGGTTTGAAAGGTTCAATGAGGGGGCCGGTTTGGAGCGTCCACCTTATGATTTCTAAGTTCTTCCAATTTCCATTGACCTTAAATGCACGTTGATGCGAGCGTAACTGTTCATACCATATTCCGTCGTGCGTCGTTATGAAAAGCTGATAGTCTTTGAATTGCTCCAGCAACAGTTTGCAAATGAGTTGTCTGTGTTGGGCATCTATCGTGGTAACTACGTCATCTAGCACAATGAAATTGCATCCTGCATTGAATTTCTTCACAAAAGCAAGGAAAATACACAGTCCTAGCGAATCTTGATGTGCTTCACTCGTGAATGCTCTCGGGTCTTCTTTTGATCTATCAAATGACTCAATTCTCAGTTCGGCACTTGCTCTTCGACCAGCAGCAATTTTTAGTTCTATGTTTCTATGAGGATCGTTTGGATGAAGCATAGAGTAAAAGGCATTTACATTTCCAACGATAGCTTCGTATATCTCGTTTTTTTTGCTCTTTTTTGTCTCTGAAAATGTGTTGTAGATCATTTTGATATGCTCTAACTGCTGCTCTTCAATTCTCAGGTCGCTCTCAATTTTGGTCGTTTCACTGACTAGGCCCTTAACTTGGCTAACGATAGTAATTGCTCTAATCTTGTTTTTCCAGTCTTCGGGAACTCCGATCTTTTCGAGCATAGTTTGGCATTTTGCGGACAAAGATTCTACAAGTGTCTTAAGGTTCGTGTGTTTTGCTTCAAATGCATCGACAGGAATCGTTTCATTAAATTCCTTTGCAGTCTTCACCTTGTCTGTAAATTTTCTGAAAAAATTCCCCATTTTGAGAAGCTTTAGACGGGCACTATTAAGTTGTTTGTAAGGCTCAAGTTCCGAACACATTTTTTCAACTTCAATGGCCAATAAACTCAACTTTTCTTCAATATTGAGGGAGGTGCGCCTGATTTCTGATGCCTCTTCGGACAGTTGACTGAGTGTCTGCAGCCTCTCGTTGATTTGCTTCAATAATTCCTCCCGGTCGACTACTTGTCCACAAAGAGGGCAGATGTTTCTTTCGTCTTCTTCTACGGCTTGGCGGCTCTTTACTAAAAACTCGTTTATAGAGAGCTCTCTCTTCGTCTTCGCTTCAAGAAAAGGCGTTAGCCGTCTATTCAAATCACCTAGACTTTTGATAAGCTGTTCATCAATTCTAAGTGTTTTGAGTTTCTCCGAAATCTCACTTAGTCTTGTGACATTCAAGTCAGTTGTTTTTAGCATCTCTTGTACAATGTTATCAACTTCATCGAAAGATGTGATAGTTATCAAGCCAGCTTCGGCAAGTCTTCTATTAATAGAGGGTAGAACTTGGTTCGTTTCTGCAACACTTTCACCTAATAATCCTGAAATTTGGACTAACGTACTCTGAATTCTTTCACGCTTAGAATTAACACCCTCGTCTACCTCTTCATAAGCGCGTTTCATTGCAAGCTCGACGTTGTCCAGCTGTTCGACTCCTAGTATGCTTGCGATTGCTCTAAAACGGTCTGAAGGTACGCTTGCTATGAATTTTAGGATCTGTGACCTTCGTAGAATAAATGTCCCTTTGCTAGCCGCGTTGAAATAGTCTTTGAGTTGTGATGGAAGCTCTGGCTGATCTGCGAATGTACGTTCAAGTGTGACTTTTCCAGGGTCAAATGTAATTTTAATCGATACGTCGTCTCTGCTAAAATCGTTGTGAGGCGCATGCTTTTGCAATGATAAACTTTGAGTTCCCTCACCCTCAAAAATCGATAGCTTGCCTGTAAAAAAGAATTCAAACGCTTCAACGATTGAACTTTTCCCTGTTCCATTTTCTCCTTTTATTAACAGACTACTGCCATCAAGTGGTAGATCAAGGTCCGGAATTCCCCTGAACGCGTGGATGTTAATGCTTTTGATGTTTGTTGGCACCTTTAGTCCCTCTTCTGACTGCTTCAAGGATTTTTTCTTCGGTTCCTATCTCGCCTCTCTCCAAGAGCATTCTCAGTTCATTGATCAAGTTTTCTGGCAACTCGGCGTCTTTTAATTTCCTAAAAAAATTCTCGAAGATTTCTTCTTGTATCCCCATTAACATCATCACGATAATTTGTAATTCCATCAATTTCTATACAAATGCCTCCTAAAAATTTTATGATTCATAAATATGAATTCATTTGGCGCCCCTAGCCGGGATTTCCATTTTTATTATCTAAAGGACATAATAAACGATGGCCAAATTATGGAACAGATGAGATGATGAAGGAGATAAGTGCGGTGAGGAAGAAGAATATCGCATAAAAGTATGGAACCGTCTTAAAATGTCTTAGTTTAACGAGACTTCTCACATCGTCGCATGGAATCCAGATTAATGGAAGCACAAAACAGCATGCAAAGACTAATGACAAGATTATGTATCCGAAAAATGCTGGTGGCAGAACAGCTACAAGTTCTTTCATTCCTACCGCCAACGTAAGAAGTAACGAAATTGCAAGAATAAGTGGACCCACATTTCTTTCAACAAATTCTATAACATTCACTTCAGTCTGATAGTTGCTAAAAGAACGCGGTTTCCGCCAAATATAGGCGTTCAACGACAAGCAAACTATGCAAGCAATAAATGGTATCCAAAAGAGCCATGAATATTTAGTGCTAACGAACATATCTATTCCCAAACAATAATCGCAAATCCCAAAAATTCCTAGAGACCAAATCAATATCCAAACAATAATGCCCATTATGCAGATATTTCGAGCTCTATATTCTTCACTTCCCACATCAATCAGCCTCTTGCGTGAGATGCGCTATTTTTCATTACTAATGCTATCTAATTAAACCGATGAAAAATTTAAGTAGTTGCCTTCTAGTCTTAAGAACTTGATGCCCTGGTAGTATAGTCCGGTCTAGTATATGCGGCTGTCGCCCGCAGGACATCATGAAGAGAAATGCTTCATGACATGAGCCGGGTTCAAATCCCGGCCAGGGCGCCACTAAACCCAAAACTACAGAAAGCGCTCTATTTTCACCGAATATATTTTATCCTGATGCGCTTTCATTTGTGCGGATGGGATGTATATCGTATAGCGAATTTTCTTTGAATAACTGTTTTCCGTTGCCTTTCTTATCTTTGTTTTAGCTTTTATTCCCAAGTTGGTGAGTATTTCAAGAATTCCCTTGAAGATTATAGGAGATACCGTTTTTATTTCCGTGCCTAAATGTTTCTGTACGTGGCCGTCACTATCTATTATTCCAGCTAGTATGCCGTATTGGAATTCAAGTGACCATTCTTCGCTCATCAGGAGTTTCTTTTCAGTTTGATTATTCTGAGTTCTTTTGTATTCTATACATGTTTGTGTGTAATTCACTAATTCTTTGGAACATACCTTGATTATCAAAGTGGCATCTCTTGGGAAAATGCTGATTTTCTTGCGTCCTTTCTGGAAAATCTGGTACAATCTTGTTGAGATATCTTGGTCTCTTTTTGCGTCTAAAGAAAAACGCACTATATAGCGTGGGATTTTTCGACCTCTGTTTATGTCGCCATCTCCAAGGAAAAGTCCTGTGATGTATCCTTTTTCAAACTCGTTAAGAAGCGTAAAATTCAGTCTTATCATTTTGCGGCAATATCTTCTAGCGCGGTAGTAAACTGTTGTTTTCCTGATTTTGAGATTGTTAGAGATGTCTTTGATAGAATGTCCTGCTTTTGTTAATTTTGTTATTTCATTGATTTGGCTTTGTGAAAGGCGTTTTGGCAATTTATTTCGATAAATGGTTTAGCAAAAGGCTTATATAACTTTTTTACTAGTAAAATTAGCAAAATTAGTAATTAAAGTATGGGGGGTGACTGCCAGAATGACCCGCTATTCTAAGCCTGTATGGCAAATGGTCGAAGAGGTAGTAGACAAATTAGGTGAAATAACTGCAAAGGACGCGAGGGACTACATAAGAAAAAACTACGCAGAAGACAAAGTAAACGAGTCGACTATAAGCGCACAAGTAATCGCCTGTTCAGTAAATCATCCTTCTGCACATCATTATCCAAACAGCCATAGATTCCTGTTCTACTTAGGGAATGGTCGATATAGACGGTATGACCCAAAGAAAGACGGACTTTGGGAAATTACATCCAATAGTGCGCAAAAAATCATCAGAGAAGTAAAGACAGAACAGGCGTACTTCAGCCAGATAGATTCTAATGGGCAGGTGCGTTTACCAAAAGAAATACAAGAAAAGCTTTCTATTGGCGCTAGAGATTTTGTAGCATTCGTGACAGATGAGCAAGGTAATATTATACTAAAAAAAGCAGAACTAAGACCGGTATAACTCTAAAATACAGCGGCTCATACTAGACCGGGCTATACTACCAGGGCGTCAGGTTTCATAAAGAAAGGAGTGTTCTACTTAAATTTTTCATTTACATTAGTAAACCGTATGGTCGTGTGGGTTTTACTGCTCCTGTTGTGGGGTCTATGGAAATGCCGAGCGCCTCCATTGCTTCAACGCCGACGAGTAGTTCAGGGGTCTCCATTATCGCCATAAAGACCGCTGCCTCTCTGTCCAATGTTTTGACATAGGCTACGGCGAGGTCTGTTTCAATCTCCCTCTTATCCGCTGTGAGTACCCTAGCTTTCATTACTGGAGTAATATCGAGTTCCTTTGCGAGGCTGGGAGTTACTACGCTGTACCAAGACCCGCTATCCGCTAAAAAGGTAACCTCACGTTCCTTCGTGCGTTTATGATTGCTTACAACCAGTTTAGTTCTTACAAAGCCCAAATAATAGACCTCTGAAAGCCATGCTTCACGTAAAAATAACTTTGCGCACTTAAATAACCTTGCGATAAGCGGTACGACCGTCCGTGCTAGACCAGACTACCAAAGCGTTAAGTTTTCATAAAGAAAAGAGTGTTCTACTTAAATTTTGTTGGAGGCAGGATGCCCAGATTTGTTGGACTAGACTTGTCCATGAAATAGGCTACGCCATTCCTTTTCCTTCGTAAGGTTGGCGAGGGCTTCAGCATAGATTTTTACCCTCAATGATTCAGCGTCTTCTAATACCGTGTCTTTCGTGTGCCCTCTGTCCGACTATTTTGAGTTGTTTTAGCATAGCTATAGCCAATTTCTCGAGGTCTCCCGATGAAACCTCAGAAATGTGATGGTATAGCTGAAAAACGCTAAACATTCCTCTCAGATGTTCAATTTGTATCCGTATAAAGTATCTTTGGACATCCTGCGGTATGTGGTCGGGATCAATGATGAATAAAAACGCTATGGGGATGTAATATTTTTGCAGAATGCCGTGTTCCCCTGCCTCAACCTTATCTATGGTTATAAGTCCTGCATTCATGAGTAGGTGTAGGTGATTTCCCCTCCATTATGCGCTTAAGGACTTAATTAAAACGTTGATAACATTCATAGGTGTTATAGGTGTTCTAGTTGGTCTTTGAAACAATAACTGCAATCTCTACGATTGGATTGATCGTATTAATAATAATACTGATTCTCTCGCTGGCTATTCTGGCGAAAGCAAGTCATTTGACAATAATAGCGGTAGAGAACTTGGTTGAACTCACCAGTCTCAGCGAAGCCTCAGCGGGGTTTGTCATCCTTTCGGTTATGACCTCCATACCTGAGATGACAGTCGCGGCTTTCTCAATATTCCAAGGTGTGCCAGGAATTAGTGTTGGAGACATACTGGGCTCCAACATATTTAATATATGGATAGTGGTAGGCGTGATGGCGATAATTGGCCCGCTTGAAAAAGTTAGGTCAGACTTCTTAGTGGAGATGGTAGATATACTATTTCTTTCTTCAGCGATCCCTATCATCTTAGTGATTCCCCCTCTTTCAGCCTTCTCCCCGGCTATCGGCTCGTTGGTTGGTACAGCCCTTATCGGAGTTTTCATTTTCAGCGTCTATAAAATGGCTAGGGCACGAAAGGTGCCATCAGTTGTACCAGAAGAGGTAACAAAAAGAAAAAGCAAAAAAGTAGTCATTGCTAAAGTGGTTGGAGGAATAGTCATTGTCGTTCTTGCAGCAAGGTTTACAGTATGGTCGGCATCTACAATCGCAACATCTCTGGGAGTCCCTCCTATTCTTATAGGTGCAAAAATAATAGCCATAGGCACCTCTCTGCCTGAGTTGGCGTTGGATGTGACAGCCGTGAGGCGGGGGCGGATTCGCCTCGCAATAGGAGACACTATTGGCTCCAATCTTTCAAATATAGCCTTAATCCTCGGATTTGTTCTTCTAACATCACCCTTTACAATCAACTAGGGTTATTCAAAAATCGCTCTGAATGTGTTATTTGCTGGTTAGCCAATCCAGTAACGGAACTGAAAGTCGCCAGAAGAGATAAAAATGGAGGAATTCGCCCAACATTTGACATGTCAAAAAGATTTTTGAATAACGCTGATAAATAGTGCTCCTGCTTTCCTGTCGACTTTTTCTCTTAGTGCAAGCGTTAATATGACTAAAATTGAAGCAAATATAGCATACAAGCATGTAATCATGGCGAATTCGCCAGATACTGCTTGTGGAAAAAAATACCAGTCCGATTCCAACGGAAACAGAAACATCAACAATACAGCTTCCTATGGTGTCTCCTATCGCAAGCTCGTATTGTTTCTTTATCAATCAAAGTCCTGTGACTGTTGCTTGGAAAAGGACGTATATTATGATTAGTATGATTCCGCCAATTTGAGATACTCCGCCCTTTGTTAAATAGCGCCAAAGGATGAGGTTTGTAGCCAGCACAAACAGGAGAATTTCTGCGAAAGCGGTGATGTCAACTGCAAACGGAGACAAAAGAAGCACAAAACCAAGCACCAAGGTTATGGTTATGAGGTTAGCACCAATAGCGTCTCCCAACGCAAGATGCACCCGCCCACGTTTAGCTGCGGTGAGACCAAATGCAAGTTCTGGCAGTGATGTGCCTATCGCTACAATTTTTGCCCCCATGAGAATAGGAAGAATCCCAAGTGAATATACAATATTAGATGCTGAAGAAACTGCGAAACGAGCCATTACAATAACGATGGCTGCGCCTATAAGGGTCCACAGTATTGCTTTTTTTTGGCTCTTCGCCTGAGCCGGTCGCCCCAGGGAGTCATCTAACGCTGGGCTTCTCTTTTTCGCCACTCTGTATATGCTGAAGACAAAAACTGCCAGAAGTGCCACGCCAATAAGCGGAGTGCCAACAAGTGGACCAGCAACCGTGATTCGTAGTATGACGAGAAGAAGGGGAATAATTGAAGCTAGAAATAGTATGTCGACCAGTTCCATTAAGAGGTCTGTGCGACATGCCTTAAGCGAACCTAGCACTGCTAAGAGGCCTACTACGATGCCGATATTGAAGACATGCGAACCAAGTATGTCTCCTATGGAGATTCCGGGCGCGCCTTGGTAAACTGCGAAGCCCGCTACGGTTATTTCGGGCAGACAAGTTAGCACTGATAATATTACGAAACCCGCTGAAGCTTCGCTTAAACCGGTGAGTTCCATAAGATCTTCTATGTGCTCTATCGTGAAGTAACTTGCCCACGCTAGCAAAGCTAATGAAGAGATCAGTATTGCGCTTTGAACTGCAAGGTCTATCATTACTTATCAACTACAACCATTACAAATAATTGTGGTCAATGAAAATTAAAGCTTATGAATTCTTTGTTCATCCTATTGCCTTCATGGCTAACTTCCATACCTAGAGCAGTTATTCCTTTACTAGTAACATCAACCGCAAAAGATGTTCATCGCTCCCAGAAAGCCTTTCCAAGTGGGCTTTTTCTTTCTAAGCTTTACAAGTGAAACGTTAACGAGAATAAACACTTAGCTACTAGCTATAATTCAAGTTTCATGGGATCCTTTCTTTTCAGCTCCAGTATTCGGTCATAAATATTATCCACTGAAATAATTAGGGTTATTCAAAAATCGCTCTGAATGTGTTATTTGCTGGTTAGCCAATCCAGTAACGGAACTGAAAGTCGCCAGAAGAGATAAAAATGGAGGAATTCGCCCAACATTTGACATGTCAAAAAGATTTTTGAATAACGCTATCAACTTAACTATCTTCACAGAAATCCTTTCCTTTCTTTTAATAACGACGCTTCTTTTATGGCGTTTTCTAACGAAGGGTGGAATACCTAAATGGGGTGGAATCCTACTGATTATGATGTATATTCTTTTCCAAGCAACACTTTGATTGATACAAAAAGCAGTAAGAGCTTGGTATAGGGAGACGCTACAGGAGGCTGTACTGGAGATTTATAATTAAGCTAAACGTACTCTTAAAATGCAAATGGGTGACGAGGATGAAAATGCGCGCGCCGTCTTCTCAGCGTGGTTAACGCATGATAAAACGCGTTAGAACTTTTTTCGAAGAATTAGATCGTATATACGGATTACGGAAATGACTCCTATTGCCAGAAGATACTTCGTCAAGAACGGTTTTGACGGCTCAATGACCGTACTTGGCATTATTGTAGGCTCTTGGACCGTGGGAGTCGCAGAGCCTGAAATAATCGTCACCGCAGGGTTAGGGGCATGTCTAGCTATGGGGGTGTCCGGCCTTTTCGGCGCCTACATGACTGAAAAGGCTGAGAGAAAAGAGACAACTTAAAACGGTCGAGGCTGCCATCCTCACCGATCTCAGCGACTCCATACTCAGTGACGCTTCTGACTTTGTTTCTCTGTATGCCGCATTTATTGATGGTGCATCACCGATATTGACTGAATCGCCTTTAAGTCACCAATGATTCGTATGTAGTGAAGTGCTAAGGGTTTCCTGAAGACATAGAGAAATGCTGAAGCTTCAACTACAAGGAAGCTTTACTATTTTTTGGTTCGCTTCGCCACTCTTAGCCACAAAGCGCCATAGATTGTGAGAAACAGGAATGTCACACCGAATATAATAATGAGCAGTTGCGAAGCCGAAGTCGCCATTTCTTCAAACATATCCCATCAATTGAAAAGTGAGGGAAACGCGCCCTAAAAGCTAAGTTTCGAACAGAAGAATAGGTGGAAACATGAAGTATGTAGAAGACGTCCATATTGTGGTTTATTTACGTAATAATCAAGAGTTATTTGCCCAATCGTAGTTTTCGTAGAAACCTTTGACGTCTAGACTTCCCTTTTCTTCCTTTTCCAAAGTCTCAACTATAGCGTGAAAAATGGTGTAATTTTTAGGATCAGGTATCTATTGCTTAGCATCCTTCTCTTGTTTTTCCTTTTCCAAACATCTCGCCTAAAACATGACACCAGCAAAGCGTATTTTAACGATGTTTCATTAGGCGAAATATACCTCACAGAGAAACGTGGAATCAAAACGCGCAAGCTTTTAATAACTCAAAATTCTAATTCGAGTTTCAGATTATAAAACATCAGAAACGAGTTTTATTGAGGCTTACAATCAATTTACAAGATTTTTGATTAGGACTGCAACCGTCATAACGTTGATAAGACGTGTCGGCTTGTAATGGTATTGAACTTCACTATTGTCGGGGTCTATAGAAGAAAATGACTTTGGAACTGCTCGAAGCTTTAGGTCAAATACTAACTGGGCTAAAACATATTGGAAACGGTGTGACATATCTGATTGCATTTGCTCTTAAAGGGTTTGGGATTTCAGCTTCGCAGGAACTCATCAAAATCGCGACCATCCTGATTCTTTTGTCGATCGTTTGGAAGTTAGGATCCAAAATTACCAGTTCGATATTTTGGTTCTTCATCCTTGCACAGTTTACAAGCTTAGTCCACGCCTCTTAACTTTGGAGCCTTTTCCTTGCTGGTTTCCTCCTTTTAATCTTTGATGTTATAACTGAAAATATGAAATGAGGTCGTGGCGGGCCCGGGGGGAATTGAACCCCCGACCCCCGGGTTAAAAGCCCGGTGCTTTAGGCGCTGTTAGACTCTTCCTTGCTAAGCTACGGGCCCTCCTAGTTTTGAGAATCGGAGGTTGAATTAAGGGTTTCTATTTTCTCTTCTCATAAATAATCCGAGATTATCCTTTACCAAAAATCGAGGAATCGACTTCGGTACAGAGAAAAACGCAGGTTTTCTTGACGCATCTACGCCTAGCCTATATTCCTTCTACCCCAACTTTTTCCAAATATTTTAGAGAGAAGGGTTTCATCAGTCGCCCTCCATCCGTTGTCGTAAGGAAACTCTGTATATCATGCAGATGTTCAGGCAATCCCATTTTTAAATCCATGATAAAATCTGAAAACTCAGAGAAACTTCTGTGGAAAGATATCACTGCACCGTCCATCCCCATGCCTTCGCCTCCTGACGCGAAAACAACGCTCGGATTCTTCGTAGCCCATTCACGGGCCTTCTCAACTAATCCTTGTTGTCTTGATGCTTTGATGAATGTAAACGCCATGATCTCGAATCCAAGTTCTTTCCAGTCAGGTATGACAGTATATTCTACTATCGCCTTTTTCTCTAGCCTTTGTCTCATCCTAGTTATAGTTGGCTGCGAAACTCCTATGATTTTCGCGATTTCCCTGTCGCTTCTTTTCGAATTTTTCATTAGCTCAAACAGAAGTTTGAGCATTCTTTTCTTCATCATAGTTACGAATTAATAATACACCTAAATATAAAAATTATGTATAGCAAACAGGATACTGTCAAGTTATTGGTGTTGCTGGCGGTCTTTTTAGGGTTTGGTGCGGTCTTATGAAGTTGTACCATAGGACGAAGAGCCTTATGAAGAGCTTGATCTTGAAGATCGGCCTTTTCCTTACCGGGAAGTTGTTGAAGAATCGCCTAGTCCTTGCCTTCATGGTTCTGAACCAGCGTTCAATGCGGTTTCTCTCGCCGAAGGTTTTGTGAACCCATTCAAGCCCAAGGGCTTGGCTTCTGCGTGTAGTATGTTCCTCTGCCATGAGACCCACACGGCCAATAGCTCACGCGTGTCCACGTCTATCGCAGCCCATACGTAGCACCATTCTCCATCAGCCTTAATCTTAGTCTCGTCAACGGCCACCGTCCGCCTAGGCTTAGCCTCAACATTGACTGTTGTAAGCTCCAGCTTCTTAACCCAAAGCCTCACAGCCTCATGGCTGCATGGAACAACCCTCAAAACGTAGGTTATGTCCCTATAGCTCAAGCCAGCCATGTAAAGCAGAATCGCCCTAACCTTCAGCTGCAACGAAAACTTATTACGCCTGAATAACCCACTATCCTTAAGGGCTTTGAGGAGCCACTTGATGATAATCACCTCCAAAAGCGGCTTCTCAAAGCTCCCCTAAAAAGATAACTTGACAGTATC
>LIHK01000009.1 GCA_001399795.1 Candidatus Bathyarchaeota archaeon BA2
CCTCTCCTAGACCCGTCCAACTCAACGAGATTCGATTCTCTGAGTTTGTTGATGTGGAACCATATTGTCATGCGTGGCTCTGACGTTATTGCTTGCAGTTTGGAGATTGTTAATCTGTTTGGGTAGGCCTTTATTAGTTCTTGGAGTATGCGAACTCTGGTGGGGAGACTTAGAGCCTCGCATATTTTGTGACCGTTTAGCTTCTCTATGTTCATATACGCGCGCACCTTTTATCCTATTATACTAGTACGGAAGCGTATATGTTTTTCATGCTTTTATGACGAAGGCTTAAATATTACCGTTTGGTAATTATTATTTGTGCTTACCGTTTGGTAAGTAAATAATGTTGGATGCATATGAAATTAAGACTGTTATTGGCAAAGGACGACGAAATTCTCTTCGAAATACCGTTATCCATGGAAGATTGGCCAAAAGAACATCTATCACAGGAATTAGCTTCCTTTGAAAGGGAGTTCGATCAATTCTCAAGGCTTTTCCATGCCTTGTCACATCAAACTCGGCTGAGGATGATGAAAAGGCTCTTGGAAGACGAGAACCTAACACTGGGCTTCGTTGATTTCATAAAAGACTTAGACTTGAATCCTAAGATAGTTTGGGAAGGCACCAAAAAGCTACGTGAAAGCGGACTATTAGTAAAGTCCGACGACGGCAAGTATCAATGTTCAGAAGTTGGACAAGCCGAGTTTCTGATGCTCAGCCTCGCTTTGAGGCGCTTGCTCCAAGTCTTAAAACAACTAGAACAACCGTAAGGAGGTGAAAAACAGTGGCAGACTTTGACGAGATTTTCCGCGACACAGACTCTTACTTCAAAAAACTCTCTGAGAGAATGTTCAAAGAGATAGAAGAGATCGAGAAGGCTATAAGAAGCGGGAAGCTCCAGGGCGAATGGGAAGTAAAGCCTATCGAAAAGCCCAGCGTGAAAGGGTACGTTGCCCAAGGGCGCTTCCAACTCGGCGAACCGCTGACTATTCCCAAGCAGGACATAGACGAAGTTCTGAACCATTAACTGATGTCTTCGAAGATAAAGACCATGTGAAGCTTTACGTGGAGCTTCCAGGCGTTGAAAAGAACGACATTCAGCTCAACGTTACAGAAGGACGCGCAGAGGTCAAAGCCAAAAACTTCTACAAGGTCATAGACTTGCCAACGAGAGACGTTGAATTCGAAAAGGCAACTGCCAACTACAAGAACGGTGTGCTGGAGGTATTGATACCAAAGACGAAGGAGACGGTGAGTGAAGAGAAGAAGAAAACGATAAAAATCGAGTAAGTGGATGTGTCATGCAAACCGAAATCTACGACGTGGATTATAATGACTATGTGAGTCTCGTGGGCACCGCCCACTTCCTTTTTGTAAATTTCCTCAGGCAATTTGACTTAATCCTGAAAAAGGATTCGGATAAAATACTTAACAAAATTGATGGGAACTGTGGCGGTCAAGTGATGGAAATAAAGCTTTCTAAGAAGGTTCTTGATCACATTGTTGCAAGACATCCGGAAGTAGCGGCTTATACTCATGAGATAGTTGAGACTGTTCAAAACCCTGATCTGGTCATTAGGGGATTAAGGGACGAGCTTAAAGCCTTAAAGTTCTATACTGAACTCCGTATAGGGTCAAAATATTTTGTAGTCGTTTACCGTGAACTTCATGAAGAAAAGGTTATTATAACAGCTTACTTCACTTCTAATGTCGCTAAGGTTAAGGGCGAAGTAATATGGAGAAAGTCGCAATAAGCCTAGAGAAGATCGATTTAATCTATGATGAGGAAGCCGACGTGCTTTACATAAGCTTCGGAAAGCCTAGAGAAGCCAAAGACAGCGTTGAAGTTGAAGACGGAGTCATATACCGAATCGCAGACAATGAAATAGTAAGCATAACAATAACAGACTTCAAAGCCAGAACAACGGGGAAATAGATTCTTCTCCCCGCTCACTGGAAAGTAATCGCTAGTCATTTTTGGGTTATGTTCGGTAAGTTTCCTTCAAACATTCTCTTATTAGGAGAAGTTAACAACCTTATCTAATACTCAGTAAAAGGCGAGCATGTTAGCGTCCAAACGCTTTCTTATTTATCCCAAGCCTCCATATGATTTTGATTTGCAATGCAGTTAAATTCATATGCAATTTAACCTAGTAAACTGAATGTTAATGAGGGCGACACGGTTATGAGTAAAACATCCCAAATCTCTGGATTTTATAAACTACCTCCCAAAGAAAGAATACAAATCGTAAAAAAGTTTGCTGGTCTAACCGACGAAGAAGTTAAGATTCTTCAATCCACCGGTTCTTTACCGCTGGAACTAGCCGACCGCATGATCGAAAACGTCGTCGGAGCCATCCCCATCCCCCTAGGAATTGCAGTAAATTTTCTAATCAACGGAAAAGACTACCTGATACCCATGGCAATAGAAGAACCATCAGTGGTTGCTGCAGCCAGCTACGCTGCAAAAATGGCTAGATCAAAAGGAGGATTCTTCACAAGCAGCACCGAACCCATCATGATCGGACAAATACAAGCCGTAGGCATAGAAAACCCCTACGGAGCAAAAATGGCAATCCTAGCAGCAAAAAACGAAATCCTAAAAAAAGCCAACGAACAAGACCCCATGCTAGTTTCAGCTGGAGGAGGCGCCAAAAACCTAGACGTAAAAGTAATAGAAACCAACACCGGACCAATGGTCATCACCGAACTCCACGTTGATTGCAGAGACGCCATGGGCGCCAACGCCGTAAACACCATGGCAGAAGCCGTAGCCCCCATGATCGAAAGAATAACCCACGGCAAAGTCTACATAAGAATAATCTCCAACCTAGCCACAAAACGACTAGCCAGAGCCTGGGCCGTCATAGCAAAAGAAGAAGTTGGCGGAGAAGAAATCGTCAACGGAATCATAGAAGCCTACAACTTCGCCGCAACAGACCCCTACAGAGCCGCAACCCACAACAAAGGCATACTAAACGGCATAATCGCAGTCGTAATAGCCACAGGCAACGACCACCGAGCCGTAGAAGCAGGAGCCCACGCCTACGCCGCAAAATCAGGCCACTACGGAACATTAACAGTTTGGGAAAAAAACAAAGACGGAGACCTCGTTGGCTCAATCGAACTACCCATGGCAGTGGGAATCATAGGCGGAGCCACAAAAGTACATCCAGTAGCCAAAATAGCCCTAAAAATTCTAGGAGTAAAAACAGCCAACGAACTCGGAGAAGTAATGGCTGCAGTGGGTTTAGCTCAAAACCTCGGCGCATTAAGGGCACTAGCCCACGAAGGCATCCAAAGAGGACACATGTCCCTACACGCCCGAAACATCGCAATCACAGCCGGAGCCACTGAAGACCTGATTGATCTTGTAGTTGAAAAAATGGTTGAAGAACGCAGAGTAAGACTGGACAGAGCAAAAGAACTCATAGAAGAATACCGGAAAAGGGAAAAACTGTGATCGTGATTCCAGGCCCGGCGTCCCAAGATTTAGGTCGAAAAGTCGCTGACACGCTGAAGTCAAGGACTGTTCCCGTAGTTTTCAAGACTTTTCCCGACGGAGAATCATATCTCCGACTTGACGGCAACGTAACGGGCGAAGAAGTAGTGATCGTTCAGACTACTGGACCACCACAAGACGTGCACATTATGCAGCTTTTTCTGATGGTTGACGTCGCGAAGGACTTAGGAGCCAAAAAGGTAACAGTCGTCGTCCCGTACCTGGCTTATGCCAGACAAGACAAGCGTTTTTTGCCAGGCGAGGCAATCAGCATCGAAACCTTCATCAAACTTATTGAAGCATCAGGAATTGACCGATTCTTAACCGTAAATATCCATGAAGAAGGTGTTTTAAATAAATTCAGTGTTCCAGCGGAAAACCTGTCAGCCATGACCTTGCTGGCAGAATACTTCAAGAAAAAAGGGTTAACTGGAGCTTTTTCGCTGGCTCCAGATCAGGGAGCATTGGAGCTGGTGAAGGAAGCTGACAAGGTTCTTAACGGAGGATGTGGTTGGTTGCGGAAGGAAAGGGATCGTTTGACAGGAGAAATCGGTGTGGAAGAGAAAAAATTTGACATAAGAGGACGAGACGTTATAGTTTTCGACGACATCATCAGCACCGGGGGAACCATAGCCGCCGCCGTAAAGATGTTGAAGGAACAAGGGGCAAGAAAAGTGTATGCCGCTTGTGCCCATCCACTTCTTGTTGGAGAAGCCCAAAAGAAGATCATGCAAAGCGGAGCCGAAGAAATTGTTGGCACCGACTGTGTTCCCAGCCCTGTAAGCGTAGTTTCAGTTGCTCCACTAATTGCGGAAGCCCTGGCCGAAAGAGGAATCTAAAGAGTGGCTGAGCTTTTCTTTCTTCTTTCAGGCGAACACCCAACCCTCCCATTCTCCGAATTGAAGGCTATCCTAGAGGCTGAAGGCCATAAATATCGAATCTTGGAGACGTTAACTCAGGTTCTACGCATTGATTCTAGCGTTGACAGCGTAAAATCCGTTAACTCCAGATCCGCCATGACGCGAGTTTGCTGTTTAGAGTTGTTCAGCTGCAACGTCGTCTTCGCCGAAATCTTGGAGAATTTGCGTTCAGCATTTCTAGAAGGCTTTATTGAACAAGGCGAAAGCTTTGCTGTTCGAGTAAGAAGGATAAGGGGCGCTACTCCTCATCTCGTTGGTGTTGAACTGGAACGCAAGCTTGGGGAACTGATTCTAAACAAAGTTAAGAAGACAAGAGTGGACTTGGCGGCGCCTCAAAAGACTTTCTTCGGCGTTCTAACTGATAACCGTTTTCTCTTCGGATTGAAGATGGCTGAAATCTCGCCTAAACCCTTTGTTGAAAGGAGACCTCGGAAGCGACCCTTTTTCCATCCAACAGCCATGCCGGCGAAACTGGCAAGGTGCATGGTGAACCTGGCTCAACCCAAGGGGGGTGACTTAGTGTTAGACCCCTTCTGTGGAACAGCCAGCATACTCGTGGAGGCTTGGCTCATAGGGTGCCGAGTAGTAGGATTCGACGTTCAACCCCACATGGCGAGGGGAAGTCTACAAAACCTTCTACATTATGGTGTGAAACCAGAGGGAATAGCTGTTGCAGACGCTCGCCATCCTCCAGTGGCTAAGGTTGACTGCATTGTTACGGATCCTCCTTATGGTAGATCGGCAACCACGCTTGGATGGAGCACCCGACAGATAGTCGAAGACTTTTTGTCAACAATTGAAGACCTGCTTCCTAAGGGGAGAAGAATTTGCATGGCATCCCCAAAATCCGTGAGAATCGGAAAGATTGGCAGAGAGTTAGGTCTTAAGCATATAGAGTCTCATTTTGTGTATGTTCACAGAAGCTTAACAAGAGAAATAGCCGTCTTCAAGAAAAGCTGAAACTATTTTTTAAGTTTTCAAGAAAATCGTGATGTTGAGCTAAGGCTGAAAGAGCCCTCGCAGCCCTTTTAGGTGTTGGGTAAACAGGTAACCCCATTTTTGTCCAAGGGGTAGTGTCTAATTCCTTAGTTGAGTGGGGCGGAACGCAGACAATTGGCTTCTTAACCTTCTCTCTAGTCTTTGTTAATGCTGAAAGATAGTTTTCACCATATGGTTCGTAGGCAAGGGATCATAAAGGCGTAACTGAAGCTGGTATCGTGATTATGGCCAAATCGATTTCCTTTGGAATGTCCAACACGCTTGGATATGCTTTAAGTCCTCGAATTTCTCCACCCCTTGGATTAACCAAGAACAACTCGCTTTTCAACCCGCAATCAATAAAGCTATTCAGAAACATTCCTCCAGATTTGAATTCGTTTTCTGAAGCGCTGATGAGGGCTAATGTTTTCGGGTTGAAAACTAAATCCAATGATGCAGAACTCACTGTTCGTCCCCTCATTGGAAATTCCTTTTCTTTTCCTATCCCTTTATCTTTACGTCTAGTTGAGACGAAACAAGGTACACCATTTCTAATAAAAGTAACGAACATGAGAGGTACCAATAAAACTAAAGTAGTATAACTTTATATGAGCGCGCTAAATGTTGACAGACTTACATGTAATATTTCTCGGAACCGCAGGAAGCATCCCGACGCCCCAGAGGAGTTTGCCAGCCGTCGCGATTCGAAGGAAAGGTGAACTCATTCTCTTCGACTGTGGCGAAGGCGTCCAGAGGCAGATGATTCAGGCTGGTGTAGGCTTTCACAGAAAAACAAAGGTTTTCGTCACCCATCTGCACGGAGACCACATGCTTGGTTTGCCAGGGCTTTTTCAAACAATGTCCTTACTGGACAGGGAGAGGAAATTGGAGGTTTACGGACCATCGGGAATTAAGGCATTTGTAGACGCAATAGAGCAAACTGTTCAGTTCACTCTTACCTTTCCCATCGAAGTCTCTGAAATAAAAAACTCTGGCGTCGTATGTGAAGAAAAAGAATACGAAGTGCACGCAACTTGGGCTGACCACGTTACGCATAGCCTGGCCTACGCGCTGATAGAAAAGCCTCGACCCGGAAAGTTTCATGTGGATATGGCGAAGTCTCTTGGAGTTCCTGAGGGCCCATTATGGTCAAGGCTTCAACATGGCTCAGCGGTTAAGCTTCCGGACGGACGGGTCGTGATGCCAGAAGAAGTTTTGGGTCCTCCTCGTTCTGGAAGGAAGATTGTTTATACGGGAGACATGAGGCCGTCAAAGATTCTCATAAAATTTGCCCAAAACGCAGACCTGCTGATTCATGACGCCACCTTCGATGACCAATTGTTGGAGAGGGCCCATGAAGACGGACATTCCACACCAAGCCAAGCCGCGGAGACAGCGAAAAAGGCGAGGGCGAAATGGCTGGTTCTAACTCATATTAGCGCTAGGTACAAGGACCCAACTCTACTGCTAGAGCAGGCGAAGAAGGTTTTTCCTCGTGTGGACGTAGCCGAAGACTTCATGAAGATAGAGCTTCCTCTCTCGGAGGCTTAGGTGAAAAGTTTTCGTAGAGTTTGAAGGCTTTCTTCCACATGTTCTATGGATTCCAGCATAATGACGTTGCTGTACTTGGATTCCTTAACTGCCTTTGCAACGCTTTCCCAGTTAATGGTTCCGTACCCTATTCCAAGATGGGAGTCGCTGGCTCCATCGTTGTCGCTCACATGTATGTGAACGATTTTTTCAGAGAACCGTCTAATGAAATCTTGAATTTGGCGGTTCAAGTTTGCGTGTGCCACATCAAGAACCAATCCTATGTCGTCGTTAAGTTCGTCGTAGAAACGGGAAAAGTCTTGCACGCTCTTCAGGATAAAGGGATAGGACTCTGGAACGTTTTCAATGGCTATTTCAACACCCTCTTTTCTACTAATCTTCAACAGGGCTCTTACAGAGTCTAAGTTCAGTTGCCAATCCCGTCCGGGATAAAAATGACTGATACCAGTTTGCAGGCCTGGGTGAAATAACCACAATCGGCAATCGAGTTGCCCCGCGTAAAAAATGGATTTTTTCAGTCGCTTCAAAATAGCCCGCCGCAAAACTGGACTTGGAACTGCTATGTTGATACCCGAGAAGGGTGCGTGAACCGCCACATCTAAATCTTTCGACTGAGCCACCTTTCTCAAGGCTTTCACCCGCCTGCTGTTAAGCGTGTGTAAGCCCTCGTCAACAATCTCCACATAACGCACGTCAACCTTCTGGAGGTATTTCAAGAGGGAAGGAAAGGCCTCCCCAAGGCAGAAGAGCATGGATAAACCGATCTGGGGCTTATTAAGCGAAGATGTGTAAGTTTTAGTCTTTGACATTCTGGCTCAACCTTGCTACTTGCAGGGAAAGAAATAGGATTTGCGAAGGGAAATAGAAATAGGTTTTGATAGATAGATTGCAATAGAGTGAAGTTGAACAGGCTCACCCCAGTTTTGAAGTTTTTAGGGTTCTCTTCTATTGTTCACTCCTTGTTTCTTCCCAAAGCATAACTATGAAATAATATGCGAAGAGACAATAGAAAACTATAGACTCTTTGATGTAGACGTTTGTCAAGCTGATGAGGGTTAGAAAAAATGTCAATGCACAAAAGAATAGGAGAAACAATCTAATTTTTGTCTTTTCGTTCATCTTTCTACCACACCTATCAGGTTGTTTTTGGAGCAAGCCACTCAATGAGTTCTCGTGGGTTATCGCAACGGATTTGAACTTTGATGGGCCCTAAAGGCGATTCTGCCACTGGTTTTGAAAATGAAATGCGCCCTGCATAAGCTACTTGTTTGTTCAGGTAGAAAACTGTGGATTTCTCCTCTAGTCCATCAAACAATACGCCTCGGGCGGCGTCGCGAATTCTTTCTCTGCGAAGCAGATTGTAGAGCTTAGTGAGCCCGTCAATGCCTTTGCTTTTCGCTATGAGTAGGCTTCCCCGCCCGTGGGTTTTAACTTCAAACTCAACACTTCCAAAGATGTTTTCCACAGCCTTCCTCACCTTTTCGGGGTCCTCGGTGGGATTGACCTCAACCTCTACATGAACATCTACTTCATCCACTTTCCTAGCACCTTCCTCAACACTTCACGAGTTTTCATTTTCAATTGAGCCTTTGTCCCTTCGTTCACGATCATGTGATCGGCAGTTGCGATAACGGCTCCTAGGCCAACGCCGAGCTCCCGCAGATCTCGTTCCATGAATGTTTCCCAGCCCTCAGGATCATCGCTCCGCTTTCTTTGAAATAGGCGTCGAAATCTTGTTTCTGGCGATGCGTGAATGGCAATGAGGGTAAAATTTGGAAACCGTTTCTTGAATTCTTCTACTTCCTGCAGGCCTCGGATGCCCTCAACGACGATTACTTTCCTCTCTGCTTTCTCCATTCTGGGTATGCATCGCTTGGCTACAGCGGCTGGGCCCTCCTCCTCTCTAAGTTTGAGCATAATTGTGCCAAAATTTTCTGGTGTAGGCTTCAGTTTTCTCCGTTCAGCCTCTTCTCTAATTTCGTCCCCCATTACAACGGCTGGGTAGCCCATTTCCTGAAGGATCTCCCTAACCGTAGCCTTTCCGGCGCCGGGCATGCCAGCCACGCCAATGACCATTCTTTCTGTCGTCGCCATGTCATCTTTCTCCGTCGTGCTCCATGCTTTATAACATTTCAGTTAAAGGTATTAAGGAATAGTATTCCACTTAAGCTACATTGATTTTAGAGGGAGAAATTCTTCACCTCCTTCAGTGTAGTCTAGTCGGAAAATAAGCAAGACTAAGACGCATACTGGTTATGCGAAAGAGTAGAGAAGATAGCAACAAACGCGAATTTTTTGAAATCTTTTTACTTCTTTCACTTATACCAATATTAGTGTATTTTTCGCTGTCTTTACTACTATATAAACCGTGACAAGTGATAACGCAGGCCAATGTTCTCTCGCTGGGTAAATGAAGCACACCCGCTAACCGGTACTCGCCAAACCTAACAAATTTTTCCTTCATAATATCAGTTTACATCTTAATCGGTTAAAGGATTTTAACATGTTTTGCGGTTTTTCTGTTTAGAAGTAGTCGTCCGCAAATCAGCTAGTTGACGACTACTTCTGAAGTTGAGTTACCGAAATAGGGTTAAGCGCTTTTCCCTTTCAGGAGTTTTATGAATCCTCGCATGAAGGCTGGGTGATCGAGCCAAGCTCTCGATGTGACGAGGTTGTTATCAACCACTACTTCCTTATCTACGAATTCCCCCCAGCTGCTTCTATGTCTGGTTTTAGGGCGGGATGGGCTGTCAGGGTTCTTCCTTTAATAGCTTCAACGGCTATGAGGATTAAGGCTACGTGACATATGGCAGCAACGGGCTTTTTCACCTCCAAGAAATGCTTCACCATCTTCACAAGGTTTTCATCGTTTCTAATGTATTCTGGAACACATGAAGAAGACTTAAACTGCGCACACCCACCCTTCAGCGAGTGATGAATCACTTTGAACGCTGCGAGCTTTACGCCTTTCCAGCTAACACATAAACCACCCATACAATTCGTGTTAGCGCTCTGCTGAAAAATCAGCAAGCATCCAACACAACAACTTATGTTAAGCTAGAAAAATAAAAGAAATTCTAAACTACACTTTGGTGAAAGCTGAGAAGTTTATTTAAAGAAAAAGGGGGGGTTATGAGTGTTTGAGTTTTCCTACTCTATTCCTAGTTTGTCTATTAGAATGTAGTGTTTGCGTGTCTGTTTGTCCCATGCCATGGCTATGCAGAAGCCCATTTTTGTATCTACAGCTGTTGTGATAAGTCTGAGCTCGCTGTCTTCATGTCTTATGGTTATTATTCTGCCTTCCACCCGCATGTATGCGGCTTTTCTTATTCCATAATCTTTGTCAGGTGTTACGAACTGGAAGAGTTTGTGGGCAGTGTTGATTTTGAGTATGGTTCCTCTGCCGTAGCTGTCTGTAAAAACGTAGCTCCAAGGCTTCCATGGTTTCATTAGCGGGTAGTGGTCTATGTTATACTCGTCTATGATGTATGGTGTGTCACCTATTCCGTCGCTTCCAGGCTGGTCTTGGTTCGGACCGCTGTAATAGTCGACGCCTGTATAGTCGCTCCAGTAGTTTCCACCAGAAGGATAACCATCATCCCACGTGTTGATTGAAGGAGAAACCTCTGGATTATCCCATGAGTAATCGTAGACTTGACGTGTGTTGTTTATGAAGTTGTTGTGGAAAATAGAATTGTTTGAAGAGCCCCAAAGCCAGATGCCCCAATAGTTGTTTGCTATGTTGTTTCCGCTTATGCTGTTATAGTTTGAAGAGTAACCGAGCGCGATGCCATGCCAGAATGTCGTGATTTTAGTGTTCGTGACTGTCACGTTTATTCTGTTGGGAAGGTATATCCCTATAGACCCATGGGCTCCTGTTCCTTGAACTGTGTAGCCTGCCCCATCGAGTATTATGTTGTCTCTTTCAATCACGATGGAATCATTAATGTTGTCTGTGAAAGTGTAGGTGATATTGTCAACGGTTGAAATAGGCGCGTCTATAGGGTCTATGCTCCCGTCAGCCCTAATGTAAATGGCTCCACTTGCCTTAGCTGGTTGAACGTTAAACGCCAATGTTAACATGCTTGTTAGAAGCAACGTTAGCATTATTCCAGAAAAAGCTTTCCTATATAATTCCATCCTTTCTCCTTTCTTTATTATTTTAGCGCTTTATTGTCCTATTGTTGTGAAAAATTTAAATTTTGTGGAGAAATCTTCTAGGAGTAATATCTCTTTCTTAGTCTGTTGTGTCTACTGTCGTAGCATCGTATACTCGGAATTCACAAAACGGCCCTTTGGCGGGCTTAAAGACTTGTTTTGAGGGGCTTCACCGCCCAGGACATAGCTGCTAAAATGGGTAAAAGCAGAGATGCCATATTAAAGAAGATTGAAAGGCTTGGATTAAAAGTAGTCCACAAGCCAATAGGCGGGTAGACCACTACTTCTGAATTAATTATGCCTAAAAATTGTGGAGCAGCTAGGTCCTCCTTGAGCATGCGGATGGTTTCGTCTACCCATACTTTCGGGCGACGCCTCTACAAACTCTTCAACACATCTTGTCATCTTCTCTAGTCTCAAATAGGATATGAGAGATTTACTGATTTTCTAGCGCTTTTAATAAGCCCGTGAAAGTGGAATTGACGGGTGTGGGGATTTCATAAATTTCTCCGTAACGAGCTATTGCCCCACTCATAAAATCAATTTCAGTTGGTCTTTTGTTTTCGACATCAATGAGCATGGATGGTTTATGAGCCCCACCTTTCTCAAGATACAAAGTAAACTGAGCAAGAGCCTCTGAGCCAAAGTCATACCCATCAGCCTTTGCTACCTCTAATCCTTCCTTAAGTATTTTCACTGCAAGAGTTCGAGTATATTCAAACTCCATTGCCTCCTTCATCGTTTGTCCAGTCACAGCGCATACTGAACAAAGAGCAGAGTTTAAGATAGCTTTCTCGCCGTGCTGACTTTCCTTTCACCATCCACTTAAGCTGATATTTGAAGTTTCCCACTGCGTAAAAAATTTTTTCCTATTTTCCTAGACTGGTATATCGTATGCCCATTAAAAGGCAGGTGCTCGGGAACAGCAGGGTCACGCGTCGTTTTCAGATAACTATTCCGAAAAGCGTAAGGGACACTTATCACTTCGAGATTGGAGACTTAGTTTTGTTTATCCAAGAAAACGGGAAACTGACTATAAATTGCCATAGAGAGAATAGAGATATGAAGTAGTAACACTCGCCAATAATCTTACGTTTTAGAGCCGGTTGAAAGTTATTAAGATGGCGTGTATGGAGAATAAATTAAATAGATTTACGAGAATTAGCAAGAGGGCTTGTCATGTCTGAGACTATTAGAAGTTTTATTGCTTTTGACATTGACAATGAACTGGTGCTTAAACGACTGTCAGAGGTTCAAAACATACTCATTAACACGGGTGCAGATTTGAAACTGGTTAAGCCTCAAAACATCCACGTAACCCTGAGGTTTCTAGGAAACATATCCTCGCCCATGGTTGACTTCATCCACGAAGAAATGAAGCAAATCGCCTTCACTCCCTTTGAAATAGAACTAAAAAGCCTAGGAGTCTTTCCCAGTTTAAAATACGCCCGCGTTGTTTGGGCTGGAATCCGAAAGGGCGCTGACGAGCTTATGAATATCTTTAACCAATTAGAGCCTCGCCTCAGAAGCTTGGGCTTCAAGCCAGACCCAAAAGGATTCAGTCCCCATCTAACGATAGCTAGAGTAAAAACCGGAAGACACAAAGCCGAGCTCGCCAAATGCGTCGAGGACCTAGCGGATTACGAGTTCGGCATAATTAAGGCTGACTGTTTAAGGCTTAAAAAAAGCGTTTTAACGCCAAAAGGCCCCATTTATACAACCTTAAGAGAGGTCTGCGGCGGCTAGAACCGCCATAGAAAAATCCCGGTGATGCTTATGACTTCAGTTCTTGAAGAGATTTGTGCAGAAGTTTTGAAAAAAGTCACTCCAAGTCAAGAAAAAAGAAAGCAGGTTCTCGCGTTGGCTGGGGAGTTAACAAAGAAAGTGGCTGCGGCAGCGAAGGAAGCTGGGGTGGAGGCTGAGGTTAGGGTGGAGGGTTCTGTTGCGAAGGATACATGGCTCAGTGAGGAACCGGACGTTGACATTTTTATGCGTGTGCCAGCCACCATGCCTCGCGAAGCCTTTGGAACTGTTTGCCTAGAGATTGCAAGAAAGGCTACTGAGGGTTTCAAGCAGGTTGAAAGATTTGCGGAGCATCCCTATCTTGAGGCTGTAATCGACAGCGTACGGGTGAACGTTGTTCCTTGCTATCGGGTGAAGCGCGGCGAATGGATTAGCGCAACGGATAGGACGCCCTTCCATACTGATTACGTGAAGACTCTGCTGGACGAGCGAATGTGTGGGGAGGTCAGGCTCCTGAAAAAGTTCATGAAGGGTATCGGTGTTTATGGAGCTGAAATAAAGGTTGGAGGCTTCAGCGGATACCTCTGTGAGCTCCTCATCCTCAACTATGGATCGTTCATCGAAGTCCTGAGATCAGTTGCGGACTGGAAAGAAAGGTGGATCATCGACTATGAGGGATATTACAAGGGAAGAGAGAAAGAAGCAGAGAAGATTTTTGAAGAGCCACTGGTTATGGTGGACCCCATCGACAAGGGGAGAAACGCTGCTGCGGCTATTAGAAAGGAAAAGCTAGATGAACTTATTGTTGCAGCTAGAGCGTTTCTCGAAACTCCGAACCCAAGATTCTTCTACCCACAGGAGATACGAGTCCTCGACGCCGAAAGCCTTGTTCAAGCCATCAAAGCTCGCGGATCAACCATTGTGTTTGCGAAGTTTGAAAAAGTTAATGCGGTGCCAGATGTTCTATGGGGTCAGCTTTACAAGTCTCAAAGGTCGTTGCGGAAAATGCTTCAGCTGTACGATTTCAGTGTCATGCGCGACTGTGTTTGGAGCGACGAAGAAAACCTTAACATGTTCATTTTTGAGGTTGAGGGGCGTTTCCTTCCACCCATAAAAAAGCATCTTGGTCCACCGCTTAGGAAGAAAGTGGAGTGCGAGAGGTTTTTGCGAAAACACCTTGGAGCAGCGAAAACGATTTCTGGACCACGCATAGAAGCAGGACGTTGGGTGGTTGAAATAAAACGGAAACATACAGATGTAGTGGATTTGCTGCTTGAAAAATTGGGAGACGGCGGAAGGCGCGTTGGTGTAGCCTATTTGATTTCTAAAGCTGTCGCCAACTCGGTGGAAGTTTTGGTGAACGATGAAGTCTTGGCGCTGTATTCGTCTAGCCGCGAGTTTGCGAAGTTTCTGACAGAATATCTTGAAGGAAAACCTAGATGGCTTATGTAAAACAGATTCCTTAACTGCACCTTAGATTTAATCGTTGACGAGTTGGAGGAAAAATGGCTAGGGTAAAAGCGATATCTTTCGATCTGGATGGCACACTTATTAATTATAGATTCGTCGATTCTGTGTGGTTTAAGGGAATACCTCGATTGTATTCCGTTAAGAAGAGAGTTTCCTTTTACGATGCGAAGAAAGTTGTAAAGAGAGAATACGATAAGGTAGGCAAGGAGAGACCTGAATGGTACGACCTGCACTATTGGATAAGGAAGTTCGGCCTCAACATTACGCCGCAAGAACTCTTGAGGTATTTCGAACACAGAATAAAAACCTACCCTGAAGTGCCAAAAGTCTTAGACGAACTGAAGCAAAGAGGTTTTAAACTAATCATCGTGACAAACGCTCGCAGAGAATTTGTCGAATTGGAACTTAGAAAGGCTGAGATAGAGAACTATTTCGACCGCGTTTTTTCCTCAACCTCTGATTTCGGGCTGGTTAAGAAAACGGCCGACCTCTATGAAAGAGTGTGCAGTATCCTCGAAATCCCCCCACAGGAAATGATTCATGTGGGTGACGACCAGAATTTTGACTTCGATGTTCCTAGAAGACTAGGCATAATGGCTTTCCACCTCGACAGAAAAGGCAAACACAAAGGGGAACTTATAGTTCACAGTTTGGAAGAGTTGAACAAAAAATTGCAAAGGCTTAGAGAGTAGACTTTGATCATTGTCACATCTGCTTTTAACCTAAGTGCGCGCCTGAATGTATAAAAAATTTTCAAAATTTGATTCTCAATCGAAACCCACTTCTCAACCGCTGCAACTCCAGCTTTTCTTGACCAGGCTTACGGAGTAGCTCCAAGGCTCCAGCCAAAATTTTTAAGGCCTCTTCGTGAGTTAGCAAGCCCGCTGTAGTCACGGCAGTTGTTGTTAGTTTCTGAAATTTTTGTTTACTAACAACAACTCCCATCCTCTTAAGTTTCCTTTCTACGCCTAAGGGCGTACGCCCCAGCTCCTTCGCTAAAACCTCTAGGTTGGTTATGCCAGAATTCCAAGGACGGATAAGGCGGAGTGTGCCATTGGCGAACCGGTACGAGTGCCTTTAGATGTTCTAAATCTTAGTCCGAACCCCATAAAACTCAAACTTTAACTCTGCACAACAGTATGAGTTCATAGTTTCAAAAGAAAATCAAGAGGCTTGGCGTTGGTCCGCGACGCAACCATAACACCCTAAAAGGGCAGTTGTCATAGTCTCTGAAATTTTTAATGACGACGACAACTAACCTGCAAACTGGTGGACGCCTCTTCTTTAAGTCAGTCCAGTGACAGTGGATGGCGATGAGGTGAGGTGTCCACAATATCGAAGATTCCTCCTTAGGCTTTGGGCTGTAAAACTCGCATTTCTCAGCCTTCGCAGCTTCAGCAACGAAATCTTTGCAGCTATAACGTTAGTCATTGGCACTATCCTCGGCGCCTTCTTCGGGCAGAAGGGATGAAAATGCCAGGCAGACTTTGGAAGCTGGAGGAGGAGCAACTTTTTCGTTCGCTTTGGGAAAGCGGCGTCCACGACGTCAAACTGTTAGCACAGAAGATCAGGCGATCTGAGGGCGTCATTCGAGAGAAACTGAAGCGCATGGGTTTGCGTGTTGTTGTTGAAAAATCTGCGAAGCAAACAACAACACGCGGACTCATTCCAGGCGACTTGTTAACTCATGAAGAGAGAGCCATGAAGATGGGCATAGTAACCAAGATTAAAGAGGAATTACTTGCAGTTGTACGGGCGATGCCGTTGATAAGTAAGAGCTGATAGATGGTGTTTCGATCAGCCCTAGCAGGACTAGACGGCCTGCGTATTCTCTACGAAAACTAGGATTTCGCTCGATAACCCACAGCAAGGTCAATATAAACAGCGAAGCCAAACTGAAGCAAGCGAATTAAAGCTTAGGGGGACAAATCTGCTAACACAATTTTGACCACGGAAGAATTTATGCCCCAAACTAAACTCATCCCTATCAGCATACGTGTTTTGAAGAGGCTTGCGAATCACCGTGGTCATGTGATTACCTGCTTATAGGCATCAGAGGGTATGATGGGAATTCGGGTCGATTATAAATCTTATTTCCTAATCTCTTGCTATCCGGGTAGACGCAACGCCGACTAGAAATGTAAAAATGAGAACTAAGAAGATTCCTGCTATTCCGCTTGCCAGCGTGGAAAAATAGGGGTTTTCTATGGCTGGGATACTGTAATCGGGCATCAGCCCATGCCAAAGGCCCTCAGGTTCCTCGACATCCGCATTTTGAGCCACTGTTTCAAGGCCATCCGGATCATCTGAGGCAAAGGGCAAAAGTACCGCTAGTCCAGCAATTATCGCAAACAGCACTTTTGCCGAGGCCTTCATCGGATATCCCAACCTAGAATTGCAAGTCTCTCGAGAATTACGGGTCGAATGCGAACAAGCTGTGAAATTAGGGAAGTTGTTATGGCAGCTTCGCCGACGCCTATCATTATGTGCCAAAAAAGCATTGCTGGAACAGTTACGAGTAAGCCTCCTGCCGACGCAAAGATTGGGGAGACGCCGATTTGGATGCCGCAGAGCAGCGCCCCTAAGACTACGGAAAGCCACGAAGCAGCGAAAATGCTTGCTATGAATCTTTTTTGACTTGGAGACGAACCAGAGAGTAGCTTGACAATGTAGAAGGATAGGGCTCCTATTATGGCCATGTTGAGGATGTTTGCTCCGAAAGTGAATATTCCTCCGTCTGCAAAGAAAATGGCTTGTATTAGGAGGACGATGGTCATGCTTAGCATGGATGCGTGGGGACCAAGCAAAGTTGCGAGGAAGGCTCCGCCAACGAGGTGTCCACTTGTCCCGTAGGCTATTGGAAAGTTTAGCATTTGAGCGGCGAAAACGAAAGCGCTTGACATCGCAAGAAGGGGAACAACTGAACGGGGATAAGCCGCTTTCACTTTTCTCCAGGCCCAGAAAAGGAAAATAAAGGACACGAAATACGTTAAAGCGCAAACGTATGGATCAAGGAAACCGTCAGGTATGTGCATAAGAGTCAACCTGGAATGGTAACACTTTTATTGAAGATGGTGTTACCAAAATTTAAGGTTTTCGAAGAATCGTCTGGCGAGACCACTGTCACAAAGAATGATTAAATTTCGGTGCATATAACGTTGGCTTTGACGTTTATTTCTCTCTGGTCCGAAGCCTGCACAGATACCTCGCTGGCGCAGACATGGCTCCGCCAATAGAATGAACTCAACCCTTCCATTCTAAAAATGTGACTCTCAGGGATAGAAAAAGAGAAATTGCGGGGGAGGTAAACAGCACGCGCTTGAGCGTTGGTAGCCCGGGAGAGATTCGAACTCTCGTCAGCGGGTCCAGAGCCCGCCATGCTTGGCCACTACAGTCGGCGGAAAGAATACCGTCTTCCCTCCACCGGGCTTTCTCATCCGGGCTATCTAGAAAAAAGTTTTATCCCTCTAATAAATCTCTCATCACAACCCTACTAGAGAGTGTCCACAAATACATATTGTTAGATTGAAAATCTTAAATAGTTCCCAACATACCTCTTTAATTGAGCAACATGGCAGAAATTTGTCCCAAATGCGGACTACCCTTAGACATATGTGTCTGCGAAGAAATAAGCAAAGAACAACAACGAATCCGAGTACGCTTGGAAACACGAAAATGGGGAAGAGCTGTAACCATCATCGACGGCATCAACGACAAAGACGCCGACCTTGGACGACTTGCCCAAAAACTTAAGGCCTATTGCGCCTGCGGAGGAACCGCAAAAAACAATGAAATCCTACTGCAGGGTGATCACCGGGACAAAGTGCGATCTTACCTCATTCAACGGGGCTATCCGGAAGAAAACGTTGAAGTTCAATGACTAAACGGAGCCGACGGACATGGGTGTGCTTAAGGATCTCCGCAAGGTACTTTTGGGACTAAAAAGAGAGAAACTGGGAAAGCATACTCCTAAGTTTTGCCCCAGATGTGGTAGCCCAAAAATCAGACTTTCCAGCAGTTTTGATGTCTACCCAAAAATGTACGGACTGACGCCCGGGAAATACGTTTGTGAGAACTGCGGTTACACGGGTCCAGTAGTAATGGAATTAGAAAAAGAGGAGACCCCTTAATCCGGCAGCTCCAGCCTCAGCTGTCTCTTCAAACTCTTGTACCGATTTCTGACAGTAACTTCGGTCACGCCAGCGGCTTCAGCAATGTCCTTTTGCGTTTTCTTTTCATTGTTTTGTAAACAGGCTATGTAAAGGGCGGCTGCTGCTAGTCCCATGGGGTCTTTGCCTGCGGCGGCGCGTCTTCTCTTAGCTTCGTGAAGGATTTTGATGGCGAGGCCCTGGGTTTGACCAGTGATGCCTGTCCTTTCAGCAATTTTGGAGATGTACGTAAGAGGGTCAGCGATGGGCATCTGAACTTTAAGTTCACGAAGCAGAAGCCGGTAGCATCGGGCAACATCCTTCTTGTCGACATAGCTGGATTCAGCTATCTCACGAAGGGTCCTAGGGGTTGCGCTGGTTCGGCAAGCAGCATAGAGGGCGGCAGCGGCAATGGCAGCAATGGACCTCCCGCGCACCAAGCCCTTGTCAAGGGCCTTGCGGTAGATAACCGCGGCTTTTTCTTTGACAGGTCCTGGAATATAGGCTTTGTCGGAGAGGCGGTCGAGTTCTGCCATGGCTTGAGCGAGGTTTCGATCTACGGAGGAGTGAACTCGGGATCGTATCTGCCATTTTCGTAATCGCCACATCTGGAGCCTAGTGGAGAGGGGAAGTTTACGTCCAAAAGCGTCGCGGTCTACGCGGCCTATGGCAGTGGATAATCCTTTGTCGTGGACGGAGTAGGATGTTGGAACTCCAACTCGGCTTCTGGATTCTTTCTCTTCTTGGGTGAAAGCCCGCCATTCGGGACCTTTGTCCATCATTTGTTCGTGAAGAACGAGGCCGCAGCCTCCGCAGATGGTCTCTCCAGTGTCGTAGTCGTGGATGAGGTTTGTGCTACTGCATTCTGGGCACTTTTCTTTAAATCGCTGCTGAGGCTCTTTTTCTTGCATGTCTTTCCCTTGTAGGGTTTTGAGGCGAGAATCCCGTCACTGTTCATGGTTCTTCATCATGGTCAGAGTCAGAAACCGTCCATCTGGCCCGCCGTACTTAAGCAAAAGTGAATATTGTAATATATAAATCTTGCGATTTTATGATACTGATTTATTTGATGTATATGTATCAGTTAAGGGAATAATGATGAGCCATCTAGTCTCTGTCTAATTTCTAGCCCTATTCTCCCATAGCCCCCTCTCTAATTTTCCACATAGCTGAAACTTCTCTGAAAAAGGACGCATTCATATTTGGAGCCTAATAACAGAAGAATGTTAAAACCAATATTTTTTCAGAAAAACCGCTTGCGTTAAAAAGCGAGCATGTAAGAACCGCGAGGAACAAAGCTTCCAAGATAGTTTCTTAACGCTCAGCGAATTTCGGGTCACCGTTTTTCTTAAATGGAAAGTTTTTCAATTTGTTCTAACACGTATTGGCGAATTTCGCTGGGCTTCGGAAGTTTTGCAACTATTTTTCCCTTTTCTATCAGCGGTTTTAACATTGGCTGAGTTTTTCCTCCGCATTCCGGGCAGTTCGGTTGAGGAGACTTGAAGAGTTGCACGGTGTCGACTAGGCATTTCGGGCACCTCCAAACCTGCTTTTTCCCACCAAGCTTGCCCCGTTTTGCCACAAGTTTTCCCTCAAGCTCTATGATGTCCATGGCAAAGTCGACGGTCGGCGCATTGCTAACGGATGTTCCAACGCCGAAGGCTTCTGCGCCGGCTTCGCTTAGAACCCTAACAGACTCTTCATCGAGGCCTCCGGAGACGAAGATTTTGACGTGTTGAAAGCCCCTCACGTCCAGTTCCCAACGAACCTCTCGAACGAGTTCAGCAAAGTTTCCTTTCCTTGATCCAGGTGTGTCTAACCGCACGCCATAAAGGCGGTCTTTTAGGGCTTCGGCAGCCATTATTGACTCAGCCTTTTCGTCAAAGTATGTGTCAACTAGGGCTACTCTTGGAACATCTGGCGGCATAACTTCATCGAAGGCTTTCCACGCTTTCACTTGATCCCCAAAGGCAATGATAAGCGCGTGAGGCATGGTTCCCACAGGTTCGGTTCCTATGGCTTTGGCTCCTGAAAGACTGGAAACACCGTCAAAACCACCGATGTAAGCGGCTCGGTCGAGCATCGGAGACAAGGCTGGGTACATGCGGCGTATCCCAAAGGCTATAACGTTTTTTTCACCAGCAATCTTCTTTATCCTTGCGGCTCTTGTTGCTGCTCCAGATGCTTGACAAATTAAGCCTAGCAGGGGAGTTTCAAGGAGGCAAAAATCTCCGTAGGGGCCCTCAATGAACATGACTGGTTCTCTTACGCCCCTATGGTCCGCGTGGTAGAAAACGCTTCCCTCGGGCATAGCGTAAACGTTGACGTTGCACCCTTCAAACAAGTGGGCTTCCTCCTCGATTCCGCAGAGGATTCCCCAAGGCCACTCGCTTGGAAGTCTGCCAGGTGTGACTTCGGCTAACGCTCGCACTTTATCCATTTTTTTGGCTTCGATGATTTGTTTGGTTCTTAAGAAGTAGATGTCAGTGGTCTTGCCTTTCTTTATCTCTTCGTCGGTTGCGCAATGGAAAAGGCGCACGTCATTTCACCTCTAAGTCAATTTTCCCTCTTATCAGTTCGTCTACGTTAATGATTTTGCATCCATAAATTGTTTTCATGTATTCGATTCCAGATTTTTGAGCCTCTTCGTTGATGGCTTCCACGCAGTCCTCTGGAACAATGATTCTGTATCCTCGGAAGAAGGCGTCAGCCGCCGTGTTCTGAATGCACACGTTTGTGACCAAGCCTACGAGCACGAGGGTGTCAACCTTGAGCTCCCGGAGGAGAAGATCTAGGTATGTTCCAAAAAAGGCGCTGTATCTCCGCTTCTGAATAACGTAGTCGCCTTTCCCTGGTTTTAATTCGTCAATGACTTCTGCTCCTTTCGTGCCAACAACAGCATGCTGCTTAAAAACCTCAAACTCCTCGTCAATGCCTGGCAGGTGAGTGTCGTTTGCGTAAATGACTGGTATCCCTTTCTTTCGGGCAAAGTTGAGTAGACGCTGAATGTTGGGAATGATCCTTGGGGCGCGTTCGCATTTTAAGGAGCCTGTGACAAAGTCATTCAACATATCAATAACCACTATGGCTGCTTTCACGGAATTTGCCTCCAAGCAATTTTCACGATAGTAGTAAAACTGGTTACTTAAAAGTTCGGTGTTTGTTACGGTTTTCACTTTATATCCATGATAGAAGCTGAATATATCCCACTTCTATGACCGCAGCTACAAGGAAAAGCATGTAGATGATTGCGAGGTCTTTCATAGTCATTATTCTCTCCAAAGTTTTCTCTATGGTTTGGAATATTCCGTATCCCTCAATTATTCCGTTTGGCGCGCTTAGAAGAATAATTAAAGGCAAGGTTTCTAAAAAGACTTGACCATACACCAGCATGCTTGTCCTAAGAATACTTATCAAAAGAATCATGACAGTGTATGCAAAGGCGAATATACGGGGATGCTCAAGCACCACATACTCGAATTTCCTTTTAGGCAGGAAAGTCAAGACGAAGCCCACGTAAAATGTCATGCCAACCAAGATAAGGGAAACTGCCAGTACGTTGTGGATGAAAACAAGCAAAAAGGCTACTGTAGGACTTGAAAAAGCATCTCTCAAATAATTGAAAAAGGACACGTTTTCAATGTATGCAAGAGCTAGGCATAGCAGGAAGACTACACCAAGCATTATCGTTCGTTTTCTTTCATTCACGGCTTTATCTTCCATTTCTCTTCATGCAACTGCCTTAAAATCCCAACGAGGAAGTTAAAGTTGGAAAAGTAGGAAGGGGATTGTCAAGAGAAGAGCTAAGATGAATAAAACCACTAGGTATACTATTACTGCTAATATTGCTACAGCTAAAGCCCCTAACCAACCCGTTTCGTAGTAGTGTCTAATCAAAAGTAGCCAGACAAAGAGAGAAAGAATTAGACCGATTAATTGTGGACGAAAAAATAAGATGCATATGTCGCCCACAATTATTCCTAGGAGAGAAATTACAAAGGCGTCGCTGAACAATGCTCGTCTTTTACCGACCACTATAACGCCTGCTACGTAGAAAACGATGGTCATAACGGTTAGGTGTATAATGAAAGAGATCATAGCGGGCAATAGCTCAGCTTGGCTATGTATCTGAAGCCAAACATTTTTTCCGATGAGATCAACAAAATCAGCGAGTGAAGGCGTCATCACGCATCATCACCAATTATGCCTTATCGTATCCACTGATTTCTAATAAAAGATTTACTTGATGTTTCAGGTCTGTTCCATCGCTTCTCTTCTTATTTCAAAGATGACTGTTCCGCCAAGAGTGTAGGGAGGCCCAGGATCTAGGCATTGAACGTAGCCAACGTTTCCTTCCTCCTTCGCAAGGCCTAGCTCTTTGAAGCTGACACCCCGGCCTAAAGCAATAATCATAGACAGCATGGATCCCAGCGCATGAACGCATAGAGCGTCTGTTTTCCCTGGAACTATCTTAGGCCCTTCGATGACGATTCTGTCTCCGACATTGAAGACTGGGCATTTACCTCGAATTTCCTTAATGGTTACGATAAGGCGATGAACACCCTTCATAACAGGACCCTTCTCATGCAATTAAAAAACTCCATCAGTAATTCATCATCTGAAAAATAAACCTTTATCGCAAAATATTTTAAAAGCATAAGGGTAACAGAATAGACTTTGATGAACAAGGAGATCATAAATTTATGAAACGGCGCCCAGCCATAATCGGCGTTGGCAGAACGAAATTTGGTGAACATTATGAAAGAGGGCCAGAAACGCTGGTGGAAGAGGCCTGGTTAAAGGCTTCGCACTCAGCTGGAATAGAGCGGAAGGATTTAGACGCTGGCTATTTTTCAGATTATTTTCTTCAAATCACTAACAAGATCGGAATTGAAGAAGGCTTCCTGTCCGAGCTTTCGGAATTGCATGTTCCCATGGAAAAGATGAGATCATTCAGCTCCGCCCTTCTTAACGCCTGCAACGCGGTTCAATCAGGAAGATATAACCTAGTTCTGGTGGGCGGAGTGGAAAAGATGACCGATCGCTGGGACAAAATCAGAGACGACCTTATGCTCTTAGAAGATCCGTGGAGCTATTACGCTGGATGCACACCAGAGGCAAACCATGAGCTCCTGCTCAGGGGATACGTCAAGAAATACGGAATCTCAGGAGAATACCTTGAAAAATTCAACATTGCTCTGGCTCAAATATCCGTCAAGAATCATCGTCACGCGGTGGAAAATGAATACGCCCAATTTCAAAGGGAAGTTAGCGTGGACAAAGTTTTGGAAGAAAGGTTCAAGGCACGCAAGCCTTTGGGGCTCTATGACTTCGCTCCCATTTCTGATGGAGCCACAGCCCTAATTCTGGCAAGTCCGGAAACGGCCAAGATGTACACGGATACGCCTGTTCATATCATAGGCTCTTCTTCAGCCACCGACTACGTCACCTTTCCGTCACGCGAGGACAGAACTGGATTCGTAGCCAGCACCATAGCCATAAAAAGCGCGCTTAAAATGGCTGATATTAAGGTAAGCGACATCCAAATAGTTGAACTCTACGATCAATCAACGCTGCTGGAAATGATATCCCTAGAAGACTTAGGCTTCTCGAAAAGAGGAAAAGCTTGGCTTGACATCTACGACAGTTGCAAAGAATATCAAGGGTCCTACGAAATCGATGGAAAAAAACTCTTCGTAAACAAGAATGGCGGTCTCAAGGCAGACGGAAATCCATTAGGGGCCACGGGCGGAGCCCAAATTTTTGAGGTTGTTAAGCAACTTGGAGGAGAGGCTGGCAGTAGACAAGTAGAGGTGGATGGCGACCCTCCCAAGTTCGGGTGTGTCTTAGAGTTCGAGGGATTCGGAACCAAGGCATATGTCCACATTTTAGGGAGGGATTGACATGAGCAGCGAACCCATTGAAAGAAGAGTATCTTACATCGGGGACAGACTTAGGGGCAGCCGATGCAAAATTTGTGGAGAAGAATACTTCAGAACTAAAGACTACTGCGGAAAATGCGGAAGAAAAAGCTTTGGAAAAATGGAGGACATCGACTTCTTTTATGAGAAAGGCAAGCTAGAAGTTTGCACCCTCGTTGCCGAGCCCACAAACAAATTTACAAAACTGGGACCCTACGTCTACGGCATCGTTTCATTTCACAACGGAAAGATAAGAGTCCCGGGCAGACTAACCGACTGCATCTTAAGAAGTGAGGAAACAGACTTTTCCAGCTTCGAGGACAAGGAGGTCGTGCCAAGGTTTAGGAGAAGATACGCCGTAGGGCGAAGCGACATCGTTCCAACGATTTCCCTAACCTTCACCCTTGCCGATGAATACTATCCACACCAAAAATACGAAATAACCAAGCCCAAAAAAGAGTATGACACCCCGGGAATCGTTGGATACGGGGTTTACGTCTCAAAATTTAGAATAAAAGAGGGGATGATGGAAAGGTCCGTACCCTTCATA
>LIHK01000003.1 GCA_001399795.1 Candidatus Bathyarchaeota archaeon BA2
CACTATCTGACCAAACGAAAGGTCAGCTCCTCGATTAAGGAAGAAGGAAACCCTATCCCCCTTAACTTCACGAATAAACCCTGCAGGCTCAGACACGCTCAATCCACTCCCATTCGAATGGATGCTTTACTCCATGAAGCTCATCTGGAAAGCTGCACGAAAGTTCTTCTACGCGGAGTACATCTAATAATCCAGCGTCGGCCAGTGTTTTCTCAACCTGATCATGGTAGTGAAGTAGCTTCGAGTTTGATGGAGCAGAAAAGTCGTGGGCAAGCCAGAGAGTAACCGGATATCCGAGGCATCTCGGGTCTTCACAGAGAGAAGTTAATGGGGAAAGTAACTCATGTACTTCACCTCCTCCGCGAAGGAGGTACCCCATTATGTCACAACGGAAAACCCGTGGACTGTCTTTACACAACTTAACGATGGATATATCCCCGTATAGATGTTCGCGTATTTTCGCCTCTATAACGGGATGGTAAACCCACATAGCGTAGGGGGATAGCCCGTACGTTGCTGCCACAAAGTCCCGTCCCCTATCATCATGAAGCGTTGGTGACTGCTTGCTGATGGCAAGAAGGTTAATTCCATCTCCTTCGCATTTTTCATAAAGAAACGTGCGAAATTTTCTTTCTCCGCCAAAGTAACTGGCTCCATCTAACAGAAGATAATCAGCCTCACCTCCTTCGCGGAGGAGGTTCAAAGCCATCATACTTTCAAGTTCAACCCTAGCGTCCTCTAGGAACCTGTAACGCATCCGCGTATCTCCAATTACAGAACGCATCCTCTCTTCGTAGCCCCAGTCAACGTCACGCCCCTTCACGGAGGCGTACGCCGTGCGAAGGAGGTAGACGCCCCAATTATTGGCTCTCTTTAATGTCCTAGTTGAGCAGTCCACAGCCATGAAATATGTGTCGCATTTTTCCATCTTTTTCAAAGGCTTGATTTTGGACTTATCAGGCTTAACCGCTATTACGGGTTCTTTCCTAACCTCGCGATAACCCACTACCCGTCCTTTGTCAACGTATTCGTTTAGTTTCTTTTTCATCTCTGCTAAATCTTCACTTATTTTGCTCATTCAGCTTCTTCCCCGTAAAGCTTGTATACCATTCCGAACTGAAAGATCCATTTATCCTTTAAAATCGACTGCTATTTATTACCTTTCATAGAACTCAGCGTACTCTGTGATATTTTGGTCATTGCCCTATAACGCCAGCTGTTGGACATGCCATTCTTGGCAAGAACTCCGCGATCGGCCATCCGAGACAGATAGGTAGAGACCGTACTCAAGCTGATGGGCTCCTTGAACTCCTGCTCGTAGGCAGATTGAACATCCCTGGAAGAGAACCATACCATTGGAAAGCTCCTATCTATGATCAAGCGAACTTTATCAAATTTGGACAAGTCGGATGTGGCGCGGTTCCATTCCGGGTTACCTGCGGGCATTCCTCCCAGCAATTCGACGATGTCTAGCAGGCGGAGGGCCTTCTCCCTAGTCACTTGCCCCTGAAAGGTTATAGTGTAACGATTCCCACTTCCATCGAAGACTTCCACCCGCATTTTTTTCGCTGGCATCCTATGGCACCCGTAGTATCAAAAGGCTTTACAAGTTAACACTTCACAAGTTATAGAAATTACGGTGAAGAGTCTGAATATGAAATAACTGAAAAAGGGTTCTAAAGTGGAAAGCGTTGAAATTTTGCATTTCGTTAACTTCACAAACTTCACTCAGGTCTTCCTTCTTCAAACGGAAAACGAAAAATTAACGAACTTCATTTTCCAGTAGAAGCCTAGGGGTCGTCTCTTTACACATGACAACACATGAAAGAGTTAAAATTTCAAAGTTTAGGCGAAAAAAGAAGTAATAAAGAAGTTAACTTCACATGTTTTCACAATAAAGATGAAATGCCTAGCAAGTGGTTAACACAATGCGATGCATGGCCGCAACTTTCTTATAACTTTCCTCAAGAATCGTATCGCCCCACCCCTGATTTTCCACTGGAACCATGAACCTGTTGCTGGAAAACGGAAACCAGACGTTAGAAAGAATTCTATAATAAGCTCAAAAGTTTTTTACAGTAATTATTAAATATAAAGTAAAGTTAAACTCCTCGGGTCTTTATTCTTCTATAAGAATACAAATTACTCAAGTTTCTCTGGGCTATTCTCTAGAGGAAATGTAGGGGTGCGGGCGTCTAAAACCCGAAGTCGGGATAAAAACAACGTCAAATCTTGTTTAATGAAAAAGTTTTCTCCTTCTTTAGGTTTTTGTGTAGTGCATTTAGTTTTTTGTACGGGAGTTTTTATCTGTTGGAGTTGAAATCGAGGTATTACTTTTAGATTCGCCATTAGATGGGTGTCTCATGGTTGAACTCAGCGTGCTAGACAACGTTTTCGAACGATTTCTGAAGGGCACC
The DNA here is from genome assembly GCA_001399795.1 of Candidatus Bathyarchaeota archaeon BA2. Lineage (GTDB taxonomy): Archaea > Thermoproteota > Bathyarchaeia > Bathyarchaeales > Bathyarchaeaceae > BA2. The sequence goes on from LIHK01000003.1 coordinate 2,418, forward strand.
CACATTTTTAAAGATCGAGAAGTGTTACGGCATGATTACATTCCTGATAATCTCCCACACCGTGAGGAACAGATCCGTTGCCTAGGCGAAATAGTCGCGCCTGTTTTGAGGAATTCCCGATGTTCTAATGTCTTTATCTATGGGAAAACTGGTACAGGAAAAACTGCGGCTACAAAATACGTGTTAAACAAGGTCTCTCTCAGGGCTAGTGAATTGGGGGCACCAGTCACAGTTCGCTACGTAAACTGTCGCCTAGCTGGCACAGAGTACAGGATATTTTCAAGTCTGTGCGAAGGCTTAGGCGTGAAGGTTCCTTTCACAGGCTTGGCTGTTGGAGAAGTTTTTGACCGATTTAAAGAAGGATTAGATTCACGAGGAATCCTTTTCGTTATTGTCCTTGATGAAGTCGACGCGCTAATAAAGGCTCGAGGCGATGTTCTGCTTTACGAATTAACTAGAATAAATGAAACTCTTCGGCGTAGTAGAATCTCCCTGGTGGGAATATCAAACGACCTTCGATTCAAGGAGTTTCTAGATCCCAGAGTTTTAAGTTCTTTAAGCGAGGAGGAGATAGTTTTCAGGCCCTATGACGCAGCCGAGCTTCAAGACATCCTATGGGAGCGTGCTCGACTAGCTTTCTTTGATGACGTGCTTCTTGATGGTGCCGTAAGTTTGTGCGCTGCACTTGCCGCCGCAGAACACGGTGACGCCCGTCGAGCCTTGGATCTCCTTCGCGTTTCGGGCGAGTTAGCAGAACGAGAAGGGGCTACATACATTACTGAAGATCACATACGGCAAGCTGAGAAGAGGGTTGAACATGATCGAATTGTGGAAGCTTTGGCGAATCTTCCGCTACACTCGAAAATCCTTCTATGCAGTGTTTATCTTTTGGGCAAGGCAAAAGTTAGCAGTGCCATTACTGGTGACATTTATGAAATTTATCGTGAACTCTGCGACCAGTCTGGGCTTTCGCCGTTGACTCAGAGGAGGGTTAGCGGCTTGATCAACGAATTAGACATGATAGGGTTACTGAACTCACGAGTTGTAAGCATGGGAAGATACGGGCGTACGAAAAAAATTCGTTTAGGTATAAGCCGTAGTCTTATTAGAAAAGTGTTTACTACTGATGATAGGTTCGGGCGTCTGATCGATTATGTCCCTAAATGTTTGGCGGGAGTTTCGAGCAGTAGGAGTTGAAGATGGGAGTTTCTCCAAGGAACCACAAGGTCATAATGCTCAGAAAGCCCTTTTTGTCTGCGTTCTGTTTAGGGGAAAATGGGTCAATGACTTTCAAGCAGACATGATAACTATAGACGGTTTAGACGCTACGGAGAAACTAGTCTCTATGCTTCGACGATGGTCCTTTGACGCTGTTATGCTAGCAGGAGTTTCTTTTGCAGGCTTCAATTTGGTGGATCCCACATTTGTTTTTGAAGAGTTCAACAAGCCCGTTGTTGTGATTTCAAGGACAAAACCAAACAACATAGCTGTAAGAAACGCCTTGCGTCAACACTTCGAAGACTGGCGGATTCGCTGGGGCATATTCGAAAAACTTGGTCCTGTATGGGAGGTTATTTCGATGCCAAATGAGCCGCCCGTGTACGTAGAAGTTATCGGCGCTGAATTGGAGTGGGCGAGCAAGCTGATTCGTGCGGTGTCTCTTTGTTGCAGGGTTCCTGAACCCATAAGAGTGGCTAGGCTTGTTGCACGTGGGCTCACGCGTAGGGCGCTGTGAAGTCGATGGGTGTAATTTGCAGCGTCTGGAGGTTCACAATCGGAACGATTCCTGGTGTAGGGACGAGTCCCATTTTCTTTTGGTATTCGGTTTGTTTCTGCCAAGCACCTGAGTTTACTATAAGAATTCCTCGGTATGTGTCGTATTTTAAAACGTGTACGTGTCCAGCGTGAAAGATGTCTGGCACCCTTTCTATGGCCATGAAGTCTTGTTTTTCTGGGGCAATAGGAGTCCTTTCTCCGTATATGGGCGCTAGGTGTCTGATCTGCAAAAGAAGTTTCATGGTTTTGTCTGGGGTCTGAAGACTTACGTTTGGGACAACAGCAGCTACGTCGTCTAGGCTGCGTCCGTGGTACAAAAGCAGCTCCACTCCATGGAGGCTTACTGTGCACGGGTTTCCTAAGGAGTACATCCTTCTGGCTTCATACAAAGTTTCTGCATATTTTCGTGGTAGGGCTGGTTGAGGTAGCGCCTTTCGAGCCGCATCGTGGTTTCCAGGTATAATTATCAGTTCGATGTAGTCTGGAATTTGCTCGATAAATTTTGACGCAGCTCTGTATTGTTCATAAATGTCTTTTATCACAAGTTCCTTCATTTGCCCGGGATAAACCCCTATCCCGTCTACAAGATCGCCGGTAACGACTACGTATTTTATGTGGCTTGCTATGTTCCTCATATTTTCGTTCCCGAACTTTCCGCTTAGCCAGAGCACAAAACGGTTGAACTCTTCATCCATAAACATTTTGCTTCCTACATGCAAATCCGATATGAGGGCCGCGTAAACTGGCATTGAAGCCTTATGTGGTTTTTTTTGGGGGACATCAGGCCAGATGAAGTCTTCAGCGATGAGGAGGTCGTTTCTTCCCTTCACGGCGCTTACGCAAACAACTTGGTCTAGAAGTAATGAACGGGCTTTCGCCACGACTTCTGGGCTTACATTTTGGGGTACAAGCACGGTGACGCTGGATTCTAGGTCCTCAAACCTCAAGAAGATTCTCTGTTGGGATTCTCGTTTTTCCGTGACCATGCCGATAACCTTGACCCTTGAGTTAACCGAAGCTTTAAGGGCCTCTGAAATTGGCATAGCGTCTTTAGCGTCCATTCGTTGTCTCAGAATTTTCTTTATTCTCACAAAGCGGTCTTGAAAGTATTCCAAGTATTCTTCAATAGATCCAGTTGTACACATTTTATCCGTGGGGTCATCAATCACTTTTATATCCGCATCAATGTCCTTCGCATATGCACGAAAAATTCTCCTCACTTCAAGGATGGGAGGTGGAGAAACGGGTGGAGACGGCTCCTCCTCTTTAGGAAAAGCCTCTTTCATCATCTCCTCCAGAAAATTTCGATTTATAAACAAGGGTTTTTCAGAAAGGCCCTCAATCTTTTTGATCGCTTCTTCCATTAAAATGATCGGGTCTTCTGTCTGAGTTATTGTGCTTAAAAATTCGAAGGCTTCCTTGTTTAATTGATAGCCGGCTGCTATTGTGAAGGAAACAGCTCTTTGAAGCCTCTCGTCTTCACTCACAAATTTAGCCTCCTCCAGTCGCTTTTTGTTGGAACAACAATGTAGCCTTCTTCTTCGTTTCCTATCAATTCTGTTTTTCCTTGCAAGTGAAGGTATCCCGTCAATGCCGCTGTTGCGGCATCAATTTCGTGGGGTGTCAAAACACGCGTTTTCAAGTCTCCTTCCAAGCTTAACTGTAGGAAAATTGATTGAATTTCTTTCCAATTTTTTGTGGGCATTTTCAGAGCCCTGCGTGTAGACGTTGGGTGAACCTCGATTATGTGTATTTCCTCTTTTTTAATTTGTTGAGTTATTTTTCTAGCTCGTAAAGTTAATTTTTCCATGGCTGGCACGCGTGGGGGGAAAACTGGATATCCGTGCCTATGCATCTCTCTGTCCGTTTTTCTCATGATGCCTTTTTTAGGCAGGCTTAGGGGCGCGTCTATCGCGACTAGGATGGGTTTAATTTTTGTTAGTTGTTCCAAGATTTCTTGGTTCTCATATAAATGGCATGTTGAGATCGTTTTGTTTTTCCATAAGGCCCATCCTGTTGGATTTTTCGGCACCCCGGCTAGGTCTATACCTATTATGATATTTTCCTTCATTTCCTACATTGCCTGCCTAACTTTTAATAATATATTTTTATTTAGATGAGTTAATATTTTCTATTGAGGGTTTGGTATGGATCTCCGAAAGATTCAAAGAACGAGTGGAGGAACGTTTTTTGTTTGTCTTCCCAAGGACTGGGCTGAGAGGAATAGGCTCGATCGCGGTTCTGTTGTTGCCGTCTCTGAGACTTCTGATGGTCAGCTTGCCATCAACCCCAAATATGGCGTGGAACGGGTTCCTCAGGTGGCTGTGATTGAGCCTACCTCTTTTCTGGATCGTGAAATTGTTGAGAAGTATCTGCTTGGCTTTGACATTATTCGAGTTGAAGCGAAAGAAAGAATAAGCTCCAGTAATCGTGAGGTTGTCAAGCAAGCATCGGGTCGCCTAGTTGGCTTGGAGATCGTTGAAGAGGATTACTCTAAGATTGTTATGCAGTGTCTCTTGGAGCCCTCCACTTTCCCTCCGGAAAAAATTCTTCGCCGTGAATATTCTATTGCTTCGGGTATGCATCGTGACGCTGTGACTGCCTTGATTGAAGGCGACGTGCATCTAGCCAAAAACGTGGTTGCCAGAGACAACGAGGTTAACCGTTTGTATTTTCTCTTGGTGCGCATCCTTCGCACGGTCATTCAAAATCCTGGATTAAGTGAAAAACTTGGGGTTCTTCCCATTGATTGTTTGGACTACCGTTTAGCCGCGAGTTTCGTTGAGTCAATAGGTGATCAATCTGCTCAGATCGGTGAGAAAGTAATTAAACTTGGGGGCACAAAAGTTGCTGGAACCCTCTCAGAACTTGTCTTAAAACTTCACACAATCGCTTATGAATCGCATGAAAACGCCATAAACGCCGTGTTTTCTCGCGACATTCCCACCGCGGAATCCGTGAGGGCCAAAGCAGAGAAAGTTGCAGCCATGTTTCACGAGGTTGAAACCATGTGCCTCGACCAACCCACAGAATTTGGCCCTCCCCTTCTTGCCGTAGCCTCCATGATAAACCGAATTTACGAAAATAGCCTAGACATAGCGGACCTTGTCATGCCAAAACTTCTCTGATGATATCTCTAGTATCTACCCCCCTTTATATAGTTTCCAACATTCTTCACGTCTTCTCGGTGCATTCCGGGCAGACAAAGGCACTTTTATAAACTGGCAGCAACTCTAACAAAATTAGGCGCCGGGGTGACAGAGCGGTAATGTGCCGGCCTCGAGATGTATGATATGGGGTCAGAAGATAGCCGGTGGCGCTTTGCGCCACAAGGGTTCAAATCCCTTCCCCGGCGCCATTTTGCTACGAGGCTAATCTCTAGATGCTTCTTGGCTTGGCTATTATCTCCCTAATTTCAAGGTCGAAAAAGCGGGATGCACTTGCAGGCCTTATCACCAAAGCGGTGTCTGCTCCTCTGCCAGTTCCTCCTATAGCTATGACATCCCTGTCCACAGGGATTAGGCCAGCGTCTGCTGCCATAACGGTAATCTCGACGCAAACCTTTGTTCCTTCACCGAATAACCTAAGCGTATGAGCTACGAGTTCAAGAAGCATGACGGTTCCAAACTTCTTTCGAACAGCCCTCTCCACCCCGCTGAGGGCATGGGTCGCCGTCAAAATCTTGGCTCCGTTCTCCAAAATCTTCTTGCGGTTGTCCTCCTTTAGCTCCCATACTCCTGGCTCATGAAAGCCCACATGATGGGAAACCACAACCACGTTGAAGCCTTTAAAGACCCTTGAAGCCTTCACTCCTGTCTCGCCGGTGGTGGAAGCAACCACGATGTCTCTTATTCCTTCAGCTTGGGCGTAATCCTTTACCAATTCAAGGATGGATTCAGTGTTCTGTTCTCCGGGGGCCTGAAAATAAACGGTTTTACGTTCAACTGACTTCACTTTAAAGTCTCCCTCACTTGTACCAATCCAAACTTTCCTGGACGTAAGTGATCAGGGATGAAAAGAACCTTTTTGTCTCATTGCTTAAACTTGTTTGGGCAATGAGGGCTTTTGCCTTTTCGGCGTGCTCCTTGGACTTTTCTTTTGCAGCTTCTAGGGCGCCGCTCTCTCTGACAATTCCTCTTATCAATTCGAGGTCTNGTTTACTATACTTTGATTTCGTAGCCCCTTCTCCTTGGCAGACGTATTTCAAGAATGCCTCGCTTTAAGGAAAAAGTTTCATTCATTTTGTGTCACCGGGCACTGGTACGCGGGTTTGGCAGCGAAGCGAGGGGAACTCCCCGCGCGCATAAGTGTTGAAAAATTCCGTTGATCATAAACACGTTTATGACTATGTTTGCGGGGAACTGATTAGAGAAGGAAATTGCCACAAACCAGGCAACTCCAAAGAATTATTCAACACTTATGCGCGGCATCTCAGAGATTACAGCGACAATTTCCGAGCCTCCATAGATTCGCGTAGGAACATGAGGTAGACATTTATGTAAAACGACCACTGGAGGAAGAAGATCTTCGGTTTCAGGCATTCAGCTACGCTCTGGAGAGATTTAAGTGAACAAGCCATATTTAAGGAGTTTTTACGCCAAAAAAGATTGAAAAAGGCGAATTAGGAAAATTAAAGCTGAAAAAAGCGAGCGTTAAAAATGGCTCTGTGAAAATAAAGATTAAGCCGCCAACCAAAAATTTTAGCGTATGTCACGCCTATGTCTACTGCTGAGCGCTAGTTTTTTCACATCTTCAATGTACTCTTTTGTCTCGATAATCCTCCGCTTCACGGGTTCCGGTGGACATACACCCATGTAGAAGCATCGTCCATGGAGGAAATCTGACCTCGTGTGATATCGGCCGATCAACGCCTCCACCTCTGAGTCTTTTAAGGCGAGCTCATGTAGTCTATCCGTTGTGATATCGCTACGGACGGGTTTCTCGCCAGTTCTGGCTAAGATAAGCGCATCTGTTGACTTCAAGGTAGCAGCCCAGGCTTTCTCAGCAGCGTCTCTAATGTCTTTTCCAATTTCGGCTACCGCTTTCCTATATAGTTCCTCAGCATCCTTGAAAAGCTTCTCTACCTCACTCATTCCACTCACATGCTCATGTATAATCCATGATTTCTTGGCAGCTAAAAAGTTTACCTATTTTTGGAAGAGTCGCTAAATTTTCAATGGAAATAGAAAAAGAGAGTAAATTATATATAGCTACAATTGGAATAATGAAAATCCAAAACCAAAGGGATTATGTATAATTGGGTAAAGCTAAAAGAATCTCCTTTAACACGCTGGGCGTTATCGTAGGGTTGGTCACCAGCGTGGGTTGGATTATAACGGGGCTTTTAGGCGGCTTAGCTGTCGCCCTTAAGGATGAGCTGGCGAGTGCAACATTCATCTACATAGTGACATTGGTAGGTCTGATTCTAATCCCCATATGCTCACGAGAGAACAAGTGGGGCTTCTTATCAGCCATGGTCTTGGGGATAGTCATACTCGTCGCTGCGTTGCCATTTGTAACTGGTTTGGTCACCGAACTGCCTCCCCCTGAGAGCCCCGAGTTTGGGTTGGTAGTAGTGGGCGGAGCGATTTGGCTTATTATCCAAATACCGATCATAGTCTTCTCGTATAGAGCTTACAGAAAGGTATAACCCATTTTGAAGTTCTGAGTTTACGTAGGCTAACTCATCTAAATCAAGCTCGGATGTTATGTAGGAGGTTGCGACGAGGCCGATGAGGCCAACGTCGGGAAGCCCTGAAGCATCATCATGGCTCAGAGGGTATAGACTTCTTCTCCACGATTCTAACAAAGCTCAGACCAGAAACATTCCCAGTCTTTTAAAACTCTCTAAGGAGATTGAAAAGTTATGGAGACGACATTAAGGAAAACCGTGCATGTTTCTTCAACTTTCAGAACTTTATTAAGAACCCTTAGCAAAAGATGATTAAGAAAAGAAGGGCTGAGCTTTGGGGCATGTTCATGTAGATGCCTATATTAAAGGAACTAAAGGCGAGCTTAAGTTACAGAATGTTTTAGTTGACACCGGAGCGACTTATACAATGTTCTCTATGAATCTTCTCGACGAGGTTGGTGCCATCAAAACCTCATACACCCTAGACTTAGAGCTCGGAGACGGAAGAAAGGTTAAAGCTGAAGTTTACGTCGCGGCCATCAGGATTGAAGATAGGGAAGGGCCAGCAATAGTTGCGACGTTTAAGGATGTAAAACAGGTCCTTGGGACTCAAACGTTAGAGTCCTTGGGGCTAAAGGTTGATCCATCAACGGGCAGACTTGAGCCCACAAGACCCAAAGGCGTAGCGTACTTCTACTAAACACGGTTTATGACTCGCGATAGCTCTGCTTTTGCAATAAACGTATTTAAAGGCGAATCCAGTTTAGAGTTGGAGAGAAGTCATGGCTCTAGAACGTCTCGGCTCCTCACTCTACGAGGCTTTAAGGAAAGTCTTCAGGGCTCCCGTTGTGGACGAAGAAACAGTTAAGGAGCTGGTTCGGGACGTCCAGCGAGCATTACTCCAAGCAGATGTTAACGTTAAGCTGGTTCTCGAAATCTCAAAAAGAATAGAGGATAAAGCGCTAAAGGAGAAGGTTCCGCCGGGAATTTCCAGAAGAGAACACGTAATAAAAGTGGTATACGAAGAATTAACCCGCTTTCTAGGCGAAAAACCAGTTCCATTAAAGACAGAGCCAGGGAAAAGGAAAATCCTTATGCTGGTTGGAATTCAAGGCTCAGGCAAGACCATGGGCGCCGCAAAATTGGCAAGATACTTCCAAAAAAGAGGGCTAAAAACATCTCTAATTTGCACCGACACCTATAGGCCTGGAGCGTACGATCAACTGCAACAAATGGCAAAGCAGGCAAACATCCCCGTATACGGTGATCCAAAAGAAAAAAAGCCTGCAAAAATCGCGCTAGAAGGATTAAAGCAATTTAGTGACCGTGACCTCGTCATCATTGACACTGCGGGGCGGCACAAAGAAGAGAAAGGCTTAATCGAAGAAATGAAGAAACTGGAAAAAGCCATAAAACCCGACGAAGTGATCTTAGTCATCGATGGGACAATTGGTCAGCAAGCAGCAGTCCAAGCCAAAGCGTTCCACGAAGCCACACCCATAGGATCCATTTTTATCGCAAAACTTGACGGCTCCGCCCGAGGAGGAGGCGCCCTCTCAGCGGTCGCAGCCATTGGAGCGCCTATAAAATTCATCAGCCTAGGCGAAAAAATCGGTGACATAGAACCTTTTGTTCCGTCAAGGTTTGTTGGCAGGCTATTAGGAATGGGCGACCTCGAAAGTCTCATAGAAAAAGTGCGCGAAGCAGAGGTGAAGGTGCCTGAAAGAAAAATGCGTGCTTTTCTGAGTGGAAGGTTCACCCTTACAGACATGTATGAACAGTTTGAGTCCATGAAAAGTATGGGACCGATAAGGCGCCTCCTAAAAATGATTCCGGGCATGAGCTATAACATACCTGAAGAAATGATGGAAATGGCTGAAGATACCCTTAAAAAATGGCGTGTGATCATTCAGTCCATGACACCAGAAGAGAGGGAGAAACCGAAAACCCTCTCAGCATCCAGAATTCGGAGAGTTGCTCGAGGGTCAGGCACCAAGGAAAAGGAAGTGAAGGAGCTACTTGAACGATACAACATGTTAAGAAAGATGATGAAGACCTTGAGGAGAAAGCGGCTTCCATTTTTTGGAAAAGGGCTTCCATTGACCTAACAAACCATCATCAGAACATCAAATACCACGAAATTTATGCAAGTAAAAGAGGAAGGCTTTCATGGAAATTCTTGAAAAGGCGCAAAAAATGCTTGAAAAACACCCCCTTTGCAACCATTGCTTAGGGAGGCAATTCGCTCTCCTGGGCTACGGACTAGACAATCATAAGCGAGGCGAAGCCATAAAGCTTCTCCTAACCATGAGGAGCCATAGACTAGCGTTACTAGGCAAGAAGGCTGGAGTCTCCCTACTCAAAATCATAGCAACAAACGGGTCTTTCGACATGGCCGCTGAAATACTGAAGAAAATGAGAAAGAAAGTGGGAAAAAAGCAAGAATGCTACCTATGTCAAGGGCGATTTAAACACCTAGACGAACTAGTAGATAAATCGTTGGAGAAATTGAAGGCTTATGAGTACACCACGTTCCTCGTTGGCGTAGAATTACCAACCGAAGTGGAGGAAAGGGAAGACGAATTCAAGGCCGAATTTGACGTGAGACACGGAGAAAACATGCGAAACGAGTTTAGCCGCGACATCGGCAAGGAAATCTCCGAAATCACAAAAAAAGCAGTTGACTATAAAAAGCCAGATGTTGTGGTCATCCTCAACCCCTTCACTGGACAAGTTACACTCCAAGCGAATCCACTCTATATTAGAGGGAGATACAGGAAACCGACTCGTGGAATACCCCAGTCGAAATGGGTTTGCAAAAAATGTAGAGGAAAAGGATGCCCAAGATGCAACTGGACCGGAAAAATGTATCCAGAATCAATTGAGGAAATTATTGCAGGACCAACGTTAGAAAAAACTGGTGGAGAAGACGCCTCATTCCACGCGGCTGGAAGAGAAGACGTAGATGCTCGCATGCTAGGGCGTGGAAGACCCTTCATTCTAGAAGTTAAAAAGCCTAAAAGGCGATTCATAGATTTGCAGGAACTCACGCAAACCATTAATGAACAAGCCCAGAACAAAGTGAAGGTTCTGAATCTTCGTTTCGCTGATAAGAGTGCTGTTAGAAAATTGAAGGAGGCAGAGGCATCTGCGAAAGTCTACAGGACGATCGTTGAGTTTGATAGAAACGTTTCTGATGAAGAGTTAAAGATTCTTGAGAAATCCTTAACAAACGCCGTTGTCCACCAGAGAACGCCCCTACGCGTTTCGCATAGAAGAGCAGATTTAGTCCGGGAAAAGTACATATATGAGGCGAAAATAAAGAGGTTAACGCCGAACCGTGTGGAAATGAAAATACAGTGTCAAGGGGGACTCTATATCAAAGAGTTGATAACTGGAGATGAAGGGCGGACAGATCCCTGCGTTTCGGGGATTATCAAAGCTGGGGCTAAGCCTATCGAGTTAGACGTTTTGAACGTGATTACTTTGGGGTCTTAATAATGGGAAGGAAGGCGAAAGGGTATCACAGGAAGACGCGTTCCATTTTAAGGAGAAAGCCTAGAGAAAGGGGAAAAACAGGTCTCGGCAAAATACTTTATGAATATAAACCAGGGGAGAAAGTTGTGGTTAAGATAGACCCAAGCGTTCATAAAGGCATGCCTCATCGAAAGTATCACGGAAAAATAGGCGTTATAGTTAATAAGAGAGGCAGAAGTTATATCATGAATGTGACGCAGGGGAAGGCGATTAAAGAGATAATCGTGCGCCCAGAACATATAGTACCTCACGCAGAGGGATGAAGGTGGCCAGAAAGGCGTTAAGGGGGCGTCCCATAACGGTTCCACAGGTGAAGGAAACCTTAGAAGCGATAGGTGAAGAACGGCTGAATCAATTCCAGAGAAGGACGCTGGATTACGCGGCAAAGTTCTCCAAGGTTGATTCTGACATGGCAGAAACACTCGTGAATAAACTCGTGAAGCAATTTGAATTGGAAGAGGAGGAAGCCGTTCAAATAATTAACTGCATGCCAGAAAGCATTCAGGAAATTAGGATTTTTTTGGCTGGTGGACGTAGGATGATGGAAACTTCCAAGCTTGAAAGAATGCTGGCTTTCTTGGACGAGTATAGAAAAAGGGAATAAGGTCTTTTCTTAACATATTTATTGTCAACTAGGGCGGGGAAAGAATGGAAAAAAGATACGAGGAATACGCCTACGTCCTCGATTATCTTCTCCATGGAAGACCTGGGGCAAGGCCTGGGTATCGAGCAGGCGCCCTAGTTCAAGTTGTGGGGGAAGAGTACTTCACCCTCCTTGAAGCAATCGCAAATGAAGGCGTTTTCCTCAAATCCTATGACAGGGTTTACGTTGGAAAGGACGCCCGTGATAAAATAACCTACATTATTGGTCGAATAGGCTACGATGAATTAACAACTAACGCCAAGATGGAACTCGCTGCAATAGTAGAGAAAATCGTGCTCAATCGAGAGCGCTGGTTCGTAAACTTCTTCAATTCGGCTCAAGCGATAACACCTAGAATGCACGCGTTGGAACTAATTCCAGGCATTGGAAAAAAATACATGTGGCAGATTCTCGATGAAAGGGAGAAAAGACCCTTCAAAAGCTTTGAGGATTTGCAACAACGCGCCAACATGCCCAACCCCGCCAAACTCATTACGAAGAGGATTCTGGAGGAACTGGCTGGCGAAAGCAAGTATAGATTGTTTACGAGAGCACCCTAGTGGTAGAACGATGAGCCTTCTTCAAAGGGCGAGGCATCTCCTCCGCCTTTACAATTTTTTGCCCAAAAAGCGCTTTGGACAAAACTTTGCAGTGAACACTGACCTGCTGCGGAGAATGATATCTTATGCTTCCATAACTAAGGATGACGTTGTTTTAGAGGTAGGAGCTGGACTGGGTTTTCTAACTCAGCTTCTTTCTCGTGAGTGTAAAAGAGTTATTACAGTTGAGGTTGATCCTAGACTGATAAAAATATTGAGAGCGCAGCTTTATGGCTTGCAGAATGTGGACCTAATAAAGGGAGATATCCTCACTCTTTCTGTTCCCTCATTCAATAAGGTTGTTTCCACCCCTCCCTACTCAATTTCGTCTCCCCTTTTGTTCTGGCTTTTGGAAAAGAAGTTTGACTGCGCCGTTTTAACCTTCCAAAAGGAATTTGCCCAGAGACTCACTGCCTCTGTGGGCAGCAAAGAATATGGGCGGCTAACAGTAACCACCTATTACCGAGGTGAGGTAGAGCTTCTAGACTATGTGCCCAGAAAAATGTTCTATCCACCGCCAGATGTAGACTCCATGGTAGTGCGTTTGAGGCCGAGGGAACCACCCTTCCAAGTAGAGAATGAAGAAACCTTTCTTGAACTCGTTCAAACATTATTTACCCAGCGAAACAAGAAGGTGAGAAACGCCATCCTTCCTTTCCTACATAAACGGGGAATAAAGGGAGGAAACGCGCTGGGATTAGCGGATTCTCTGCCCCTTCACGATAAAAGGGTACGCGAGCTAGCGCCGGAGGACTTTGGGGCTCTGGCCAACGAAATTGTTCGAAGCCCTTCATTTGGTTTCTCCAAAAGAAGTATAAACGCAAAAGCTTAGTATTGCTAAGGTAAGGTGAAGAATGGTATGTGCATTCTCGGCAAAGACAAGTTGATGGAACTTATCGAAAAATATAAGATAATTTATCCTTTCGACTACAACCTCTTAGACGGCGACAGCTACGTCCTAACCGTGAAAGAAGAAACAACGTTACATTATTTGGAACACAAAAACCTCATTTCCTACGAAGTTGTGTTCACGCCGCCGAACTACGTGGCTCATCTCACAGCAAAGAGCAAGTACGGAAGAAGAGGACTATCGTTTCTAAATGCCGCAAAGGTTCACAGCGGCTTCATTGGACGACTAGCCCTAGAACTGGTTAACCTAAGCAACGATAGGCAACCGATAAACATTAAGAGGGGAGATCCCTTCATGCACATAGAGTTTGTAACCAGAGAGGGCGAACCGTCCCCTTACATGGGGCAGTACCAGTTTCAATACGTAACTGAAGACGAGAAAAAAATGTATATTCCCATCCTAAAGAAGGTTTTTCCAAATTTTGATGAACTAGCCAAAATCTGGTTTAAAAGTGAAAAATGAAACAATACGGTGGAGGGAGCATTTTGTTTTCAGTTGCCCTCGACTCCAAATCTTTATTTTCTGTAGGGAATTGTTTATTAGCAAAGCTTTAAATAACATGGGTGTAGGCTCGGGAAGAGATAAACCATGAAGGCCCGCAACTATCGACAAGTGAAGGGACAAGCCTATACGAGGAAGAAGTACATTCGAGGCTCTCCCCCGCCGAAAATAACCAAATTCACCATGGGAGACCCCAAGAGTAGTTTTGAATATCAAGCCTTCTTGATCTCTCAAAAAGAAGTCCAAATTCGTCACAACGCTTTGGAAGCGGCACGCGTAGCAACGAATAGGGTTCTTTCAGAAAAGCTGGGAGAGGGTTACCTTTTACGAATCTTACCCTACCCCCACGCAGTACTCCGCGAAAACAAAATGATTTTTGGAGCCCACGCAGATCGACTGCAAGATGGAATGAGAAAGGCTTTTGGCAAGCCCATAGGAACCGCAGCGCGAGTTAAATCAAACCAACCAGTCTTGGTTGTAAACGTGAACGAAGATGGTCTCGAAGTTGCGAGGGAAGCGTTAAAGCGGGGAGGGGCCAAATTGCCTATGCCTTGCCGAATATTTATTGAGAAAATCGTGGACTAACCGAGGCGAATCGTGTTGAGAAAACCACGTAAAAAAAGAAGGGCCCAGTCCAAGAAGGAGAAGCTTATTCTATGGTTCGAGGATTTGAGGAAAGAGGACATTCCACTGGTTGGAGGCAAAAACGCCAACCTAGGCGAAATGCTTGAAGCAGGGATACCTGTTCCACCGGGGTTCGCCACCACCGCCTATGCATATGACAAATTCATTACGGAGACGGGCATCGCTGAAAAAATATACAGAGTCATTGGAGAAACCGTTACCGACATAAGCAATCCTCAACAGTTTGAAAAGGCTTCAAAGGAAATTCGAAGACTTATTGAATCAACCCCTATGCCATATGAAATTGAGAAGGAGATTAAGAGAGCATATAATGGACTCAGTAAAAGAATAAAATCAGCCAATGTATACGTGGCTGTACGATCAAGCGCAACGGCTGAAGACCTACCCGATGCCTCTTTCGCTGGGCAACAAGAAACTTACCTAAACGTGAGGGGCGCTAAGGAACTTATCGAAAAAACCGTAAAATGCTGGTCGAGTTTGTTCACGCCGAGGGCCATCTTCTACCGAACCGAGAAAGGGTTCAAACATGAACAGGTTCTCATCAGCGTAGGCGTGCAAAAGATGGTTAACGCAAAGGCTGCTGGCGTTGTGTTTACCATAAACCCTGTGACAGGTGAGTCGAATCAAATGGTAATCGAAGCAAACTGGGGAATCGGCGAGTCCGTTGTATCTGGCTCCATAACTCCAGACAACTACATAGTGGACAAAGAGTCGCTGAAAATTTTGGAAAAGAAAATTGCCAAGAAAACAGTGGAGTATACTCGTGACCCAAAAACAGGCAAAACTATTCGCGCTGATGTGTCCCCTGAAAGGCAGGAAAAACAATGCCTAACCGATGAAGAGATCGTTAAGCTCGCGGAACTTGCCAAGCGTATTGAAGAACACTATGGTGGAAGACCTCAAGACATCGAATTCGCTGTTGACCGAGACCTTTCGTTTCCAGAAAACGTCTTAATAGTTCAGTCAAGACCTGAAACTGTATGGAGCCTAGTAACGAAGCCACCCGAAATCGGGGCACCGAAGCCTCCAGCTCCACCTCCGCAGCCAGCAGAGCGAAAAGTCGTTGTCAAGGGAATAGCGGCTGGCAAGAGGGACATAGGAGCTGGTACAGGAAAAGTTGTTCTTACGCCAGAAGATGCTTCTAAGCTTGTGGAAAAGGGCGACGTGCTCGTCACCACCATGACCAACCCAGACTACGTGCCATTCATGAAATTGTCTGGGGCGATTGTCACCGATAAAGGCGGGGTCACGTGTCACGCAGCCATAGTTAGCCGTGAGTTGGGTATCCCTTGCATAGTTGGAACGGAAAACGCCACAAAAGTGATGGCAACTGGTCAAACGTACACGGTGGATGCGAGGAGCGGCGTCGTATACGAAGGGATATTTAGTGAACCTGTGAGGTCATCTGCGCCCACAACTGCAACTGCGCCAACGGCAATTGCGTCAGCTCCGATAACAGCCACCAAAATCTACCTCAACCTCGGTGTTCCCGAAATGATTGAAGAGTACAAGAACCTGCCCTTTGACGGAATAGGACTCATGCGCATCGAGTTCATTCTAGCCAGCTACATAGGAGAGCATCCCTTATACCTTTTAGAAACTGGGCAAGCCGACAAGTTTGTAAATAAGTTGGCTGAAGGAATAGCCACCGTTGCGAGGGCCATAATGCCCAGACCAGTTGTCGTGAGATTCAGCGACTTCAAAACAAACGAGTATAGAGAGCTGAAGGGCGGGGAAAAATATGAGATAACCGAGGCAAATCCCATGCTTGGTTGGCGCGGCGCAAGCCGATACATAAGCGAATGGTACGAAAAAGCCTTCAGGCTTGAGTGCAAGGCAATCAAAAAATGCAGAGAGGAGTGGGGTCTCAAAAACGTGTGGGTTATGCTTCCGATGATCAGAACCGTTTGGGAAGCGAAAGAATGCCTAGAAATAATGAAGGACGAGGAACTTGAAAGGTCTAGAGACTTCAAGGTATGGTTCATGGCTGAAACTCCATCCATCGCCATAATGGTCGACGAATTCTCGAAACTCTGCGACGGCTACTCAATAGGCTCAAACGACATGACACAAGGCATCCTCATGATTGACCGAGACTCAGAACGCCTCGGATTGATGGGATACTTCGATGAACGGGACCCAGCCGTTAAGCGGATACTCGCCCACCTGATCAAAGTGGCCCACGAATACGGGTGCACCGTATCCATTTGCGGAGAAGGACCCTCAAACCTACCAGACTTCACAGAATTCCTCGTCCGCTGTGGAATTGACAGCATATCTGTAAACGCGGACGCCGTGGTCAGTGCCAGGCAGCTTGTTGCGAGCCTCGAGCAGAAAATTTTACTCGAGCATTTGGCTGAAATGCGCGAACGTAGTATGGATCGAACGTCTCAGAAGCCTAAACAGGACCGAGAATGGGCTTCTCGATGGGAATAACCCGTCAGACAGCTTCCGCTAGTAATCTGAATCATATGGCTAGCTTCTCATTGTACAGTGGCAAATGTAAATGAAAAGAACCTTCGACCTTGAAGAGACGAGACTAAGGAAGGAAATAACCAAACGAGGCGCTAAGCTAATTCTCATCCAGCTTCCCGAAGGATTAAAGGCCGAGGGGCCTCGCCTAGCAGCTATGGCTGAAGAAGCCGGAGCCTTAGCAATAGTTTCTGCAGATCCGTGTTACGGCGCCTGCGACTTAGTCTTAGCTGACGCTGAAAGCCTAGGCGCAGACATCATAATTCATTATGGTCACAGTTTCCAGATTAAACAAGAACGAGTGCCAACAATCTATATCGAGGCAAGGGCGAAAATCAGTGTCAAGGGGGCAGTAAAGGAAGCGATTCCACTCCTTAAACATTGGAGTAGCATCGGGTTAGTGACGACGGTTCAACATGTTCACACGCTTAATGAGGCAAGAGAATTACTTATCGAGGCTGGAAAAACTGTTTCAATAGGAGATGCTGGACAAGCAAAATACGCGGGACAAGTGACTGGTTGCGATTACAGCAACGCCAGATCAATTTCGAAAGAGGTTGACGCTTTCCTTTTCATCGGAGGAGGCAGATTCCACGCCGTGGGCGTAGCGTTGGCCACGGCAAAGCCGACGATAATCGCTGATCCATACGAAAAAAGAGCCTACCCCATTCGCGATGAGGTTCAAAGGATACTCAAGCAGCGGTGGGCAAGCATTTCAGAAGCAAAGAAGGCTGAAAAATTCGGGGTTTTGATAGGCTTGAAAAGCGGACAAAAGAAAGTTGAAGAAGCTATGGAAGCCAAGGAGAAGCTAGAGAAAAAAGGCAAAAAGACCACCTTACTAGCGTTAAGGGAGATTACACCTGAAACGCTTATGCAGTTTCCTCCTATAGACGCGTTCGTAAACACCGCTTGCCCGCGAGTATCCCTAGACGATGCTTCAAGTTTTCCTAAACCCGTTCTCACCTTTGAAGAAATGCTTGTTATGGTTGGAGAAATGAGCTGGGAGGAACTCTGTGGAAAAGGCTGGTTCGGAAGATAGGGTGAATCGGCGCGCACAGCGTATTTGCTTCACAAGGTGGGAAAAGAGCAACTGAGAATTTATCAAAAGGTTTATTGAGAAGCATGGGGAAAAGTTAAAGGCGTGTTTCCTATGAAAATGGACAATCCGAGACTGTTCGGGCTTCACAAAAATAAAACATACTCTTCAAGTTGACCTGTACAGAATAGAGGGAAGAGCTTATGAGTCGGTCTGAAAGAAAAAGCGGGCAGTTCGTTGTGCCCGGAGATCGTTTAGGCGTTATCGAAGAATTCACATCGGGTCCCGGGACATACGTTGAACATGGGACCATATACTCTAAAACTACTGGCCGCACACTGATGGATACGCTAAATAAAAAGGTCTCGGTTTACCCTCTGGTTCAAGCAGTGGGTGTTCCACGAGTAGGAAGCGTAGTCTCCGGTCAAGTTTTAGACGTGAAAAGCAAAGTAGGCGTGTTGCGTATATTAAACGTAGGGAAGAGATCGCTTTCAGGCTTTTTCACAGGCATTTTACACATCTCTGATGTGAGTCCAAGCTACGTTGAGACCATGTTTAGCGTGTGCAAAACAGGCGACATCATGCGAGCCAAGGTGATCAGCGACAAAAACAGGACATTCTACTTGTCAACGGCAGATAAAAATTTGGGAGTTATCTATGCTTTCTGCTCACAGTGTGGACATGTCATGCTATTGAGAAGACAAAGGCTAGAATGTTCCAGGTGTGGGAACATTGAAGAGCGGAAGGTAACCTCAGATTATGGGGAGGGGGCAATGTAAGAGGTGGAGAAATGAAAATTAAAGTTCTGAAAAAAACATCCAACGAATTGAAAATAGAAGTTGAGGGGGAGGGTCACACCCTTTGCAACGTGCTACAAAAGGTCCTTCTGGAGGACGAAACCATCGAAACGGCAGGGTACCACATACAGCACCCGCTCATCGGCAACCCCATAATATACGTTCATACAAAAGGAAAACAAAAACCAGAAGCCACCTTACGAGAAGCGACGAAAAAAATGCGGGGTCAATGTAAAGAGTTCAGAAGGTCCTTCGAGAAAGCGTTAAAAGAATGGCAAGGAAAATGAGGCAAATCTAACTTTTCGTCTGCGTTAGTCATAAGCTAAGCTTTCTTCTTGCTGCGAGGAGAAAAGAGCAGAAGGCCTCAACCATATCCTCAAATTGTTCAAGAATGCTAACTCCCTCTTCAATCGTCATCGCGTCTTGTACCCAAGCGTACACAATCAAAGCTTCAGCAGCATCAGCCTGTTTGTGACGGTCGATTCTTGAGGGCAGAAGATTCCTTAATCCCGCTTTCCTGAGAGCCTCAGCAAGTAAACGGCTGTCAACTTTAGCGCCTACGGGTTCCCCCTTTCTCTTTGAAAGGGCTAAAGAGTAAACGAAGTTCACGTAAGCGTCTCCCAAGGCCGCTAGTTTTTGATCCGCTAAAACTTCGCGGAGGTTTTTATATTCCGGTACGAAGGCGAACATAACACTCACTTTGAAAGGTGTTTAGTTACTTGTAATTAGTAGCAAGTGTCTGAAAAAGATTTAAAGGCTGAATGAGGGTGACTTTCGAGAGGAATAAGCTTGGCCCTTAAGAGATTTCGTTGCATAAAACCTGAAATCAGGGTGCTGGGTGTCGACGACGGAATTTTCGTTCCCCACACGAAGAGTAAGGTCAACGTTATCGGGGTTGTCTATCGAGGTGGGTACTGGCTTGACGGAGTTATGCGGACAGAAGTAATTGTCGACGGAATGGATGCAACAGAAAAAATAGCGTCCATGATAAAAAAGTCTCCCCATTACAACCAACTTCGGGTAGTGGTTTTAGACGGAATCACCTTCGCCGGTTTCAACATGGTGGACATTAATGAGCTTTTCAAAAGAATAGACTTACCTGTTATAGCAGTCACGCGGGAAAAACCAGACTTGGTACAAATAAAGAAGGCCCTTGAGAATTTGCCAGAACGCGAAAGAAGATGGAATGCAATAGAGAGTGCTGGAAAAATAATCAAGGTACAAACGCGAAACACCGAGGAAGCTGTTTATATGCAAATCGCAGGAGTTTCGCAGAAAGACGCTGAAAAGATTCTGAGAAACACGTCCACACGAAGCAACATTCCTGAAGCGCTGCGGGTAGCACACATCATAGCTTCTGGATTAGCTCGATCAGAAGAAAAGATTTAAAAGACTCGAAAGTAAGGAAGATGGCGCGGGAAATGCGGTGACGTAAAATGGAGTTTTGCCCAAAGTGTGGAACTAGGTTAACTCCAACTCGTAAAAAAGAGGGAAAGAAAGTTGCTCTTCAACTTGTATGTTCAAAATGTGGCTACAAGAAACGGGCGGTAAGCGCACCGGTTGTTGTTCCAAAGGTTATAGAGCGTACTCCGCAAGAATCCATAGCAGTGATAGGAAAAGAGGAACAAAGACTGCGAACGTTGCCCACCGTTAGGATAGAATGCCCCAAGTGTGGAAACAACCTAGCCTACGTATGGCAAGTGCAAACAAGAGGGAGCGATGAGTCCTCAACGCAATTTTTCAGATGCACAAAATGTAACTATACTTTCCGAGAATACAGCTAAACTGCCTTAATTTTCGCTTATACCTTTTACTTTGCCATTCTGTCTAAGGGAATTTGCCCCTTAATTGGTGTCTGGAATTAACGCTTAAATTAAAAGAGAGCTTAAACATAAAGGGTTAAAGGAGGTTCGTAATTGTTCAAGGTTAGAATGGCAGACGCAAAATTTCTGAAAGACATGATAAGCGCAATTTCAATACTCATCGACGAGGCCACTTTCGACTTGACTTCTGACGGAATCAAACTTCGTGCAATGGATCCCTCACGGGTTGCCATGGTCGACTTTGAGTGGCAAAAAACTGTGTTCGACGAGTACGTTTGCGGCGAAGCGATGAAAATGTGCGTAAACATAAGTGAAATGATGAAGTTGCTGAGACGGACGGGAAAAGATGAATCCGTCGAGCTTTCTCTTGATGAAAAAACTGGACGATTAAAAATAGCAATTAAAGGAAAGTATACGCGTACTTTCAACATGCCCACGTTAGAAGCTATAGAAGAAGAGGTCCCAACCCCTAAAGTAACTTTTAACGTAAGAGCGAAGACTACGACAGAAGGATTACGTGAGGCTATTGAAGATGCCTCTTTGGTAAGCGACCACGTTCGAATCGAGGCGGACAACGAAAAAATGGTGATGCAAGCCACTGGAGACATCATGGGGGCTACAATTGAGTTAAAGAAAGGAAGCGATGCGCTTCTAGACATTGAGGCAAAGGAGGCATCTAAAGCCACCTTCAGCTTAAGCTATCTTTCTGAAATAGTTAAGGCCGCGGTAGCAACATCAGACATAGCCACACTAGAATTTTCGACGGACATGCCCATTAAGCTGGATTTCAAGCAGCCAAAAGAAGGAAAATTAACATTCTATCTAGCCCCCCGTATAGAAGTGGAGTAGCACAACGATATGGAGTGGAAGCAAGTACTTACGAAAAGCGATCACGCCAAATATCCCTTCATGAGTGAAACAGCTGAGCATGTGAAAGAAATAGACCTCGAAATCAATGAATTGGAAAGTGAAGACTTCAATCGCATCTTGAACAAAGCAGAGGACCGAATAGAAAAAGCGCTGATTGACTTACCCGCTTACATGAAAAGTCGCCCGCGAGATGACGAAATCGAAATATTCTCTTTTCCAATAGCTGTAATGATGGCAGCCGCGACAGGCGACCAGCTAATCAAAAGAAGATACGCACTAGCCGAAGCAAAACGAGTTTCTGATATGCTTAAAGATGAAAGAAAAGAAAAGGTAATGGCGATCGCGAAAAACTTTAACTGGAAAATCAGATTAGTCGAGGACATCAGCTCGCCTTATAACTTTGCGCTTCACTTTACAGATTTCTTAAAAAACGCAACAGAATTTCGTGACAAAAAATGGAAACTTGTCAATCGGCTTGTTCTAAATGGAGAGGTTTACCTCACAAAAAGTGAGGCAAGCCGCCTCCTAGAAGAAGAGGTGCGGAGGCACATTGAAGAAAAACTCAGTACAAAAGTGGGATCATTACCACAGGGCATCATGGATCGCGTAAACCGATTGAAACAACTGGTTTCAGAAAAACGGGGAGAAATCCAGCTTGAGGAAGTTCCAAGGAGCGTAGTTATCGCCGCCTTTCCGCCGTGCATAAAAGGAGTATATGACACAATCATGTCCGGCCGCTCCACCTCCCACATCGGCCGCTTCGCACTAACTTCATTTCTAATAAACATAGGCATGACCGTGGACAACATCATCGACCTTTTCCGCTCAGTCTCCGACTTCGATGAAAGAATGACTCGCTATCAAGTTGAACATATAGCCGGAGTGAGAGGATCCCGAACAAAGTATATCCCTCCGCGATGTGGCACCTTACGCACCCATGGAATCTGCCTCAGCCCCGATGAAATATGTAAAAAAATACGGCATCCTCTCGCCTATTACAGAAGAAAACTAAAAAAAGCAGAAGCTACCGCGAAACAGGTGTGAACAAGATAAAGGAAGACATGTTTTCACAAGCATCTGATTTCACTCATATGTTAAGAAATAGTTCTTCCTAATCCATATACATGACTCAGAAACTATTTTTACGCAATAGTTATAAATGTGTAATTTCGTAAATGAAGAGCATAAACCGAAGCAATTGGGGATTAATGAAAGAATGCGAGTAGGTTTGGAAGAGTCCACCACTTCGGGCAAAACATTTGCTACTAGGGATTCGATTGGGAGACTTGAGCTGGTCAAATGATGGAAACAAAGTTTCAGGGTGAATTCGCGCGCGCGCACGAGGTTGCTGTTGTGCTTCCAACATACTGCGAGGCTGAAAACATTGAAAGCCTAATCCAAGAGCTTCAGGAATTAAAACTTAACCTCCTGATTACAGTTATTGATGATTCTAGT
>LIHK01000002.1 GCA_001399795.1 Candidatus Bathyarchaeota archaeon BA2
TATGTTTCATTATGATGATGAGGCTGATGCTCTGTATGTTCATTTTGTGTATCCTTCTAAGGGTGTTGATAGTGAGGTTGTGGACAAGCATGGTGAAATTATACCGGGTTTGGATGGGAAGGGGTAGATGGTTAACATGACAATAATAAATGCATTAACACATAAACAGAAATAAGAGCTGTGTTTGGTTTTCTTTTCTATGCGTTTGTGTGTGCAACTTGGATAGGCCCGTTTATTTGGAGCCTAGTAACAGAAGAATGTTGGAAAAATATTTTTTTCTCGCAAAATCTGCTTGTACTAGATCGGTGATAGACCGTTTGGTAGGAACTAAAAAGAAAGTATATAAGTAAATTTTTCTACTTGTATAATGGTGGAAGAGTTGACCACAACCATTAAAATTGAGGACGACAAAAAAGAAAAGTTGGACAAGTTTCTCGCTTCCCTCCTGCTTAAGGAAGGGATGAAAATAACCCTGCAAGAAGCAGTAGGTTTAATGGTTGACTACGCCCTTGAAAACCAGGAAGAAATCATCAAAAGGCTTAAGGATATGCCTCCCCTTGAAGACGACCAAGCGTGGAAAAGTCTTGAAAATCCCATGCATTGGGGTATTAAAGATTCTTCAAAGAGAATAGACGAATTCCTCTATGGGAGATAAGAAGCGTGGCCATATTCATTGACACAGGCGTTTTTGTTGCCCTGCGAAACGCCGACGACGAATTGCACGCAAGAAGCAAGGAGCTGATGAAAAGGGCATTAAAAGGAAACTTTGGCAGAATTTTCACCTCAGACTACGTAATCGACGAGGCACTAACTACGGCCCTTGTAAGAACCAGGAGGCATGACTTAGCCTTGGATGTGGGCAACTACATCATCGAATCTCCAAGAATTTTGAAGCTTTGGACCACAAAGGACATCTTTGAACTAGCGTGGAAAAGGTTCAAAACACTCAAGGATCGTCCAATGAGTTTCTCAGACTGCGTGTCATTAGCTCATATAGAGAAAAACGGCATAAAGCATATCATGAGCTTTGACTCCGGTTTCGACGGACTAGTTGAAAGATTGTATTAGAACCTCTCACAATGGAAAAAGAATATGAACAGATTGTCTAGGAGGGCACGAAAACAGCGGCGGCTACAACGGTTGTCCATAAACCGTTTTTGTCTCCTGTCGCAGACTGCGTTATGTTGGAAGTTCTGATAATTAATCCGCTGGCTTTGAATAACTTTTTTCTTTCGTCCCAAGCGGTCTCTGGGTCGAAGGGTATCCCCATGGTCGTAGCAAGCATGGTTGCAGCTAAATCTTCAGCGTAGTCCCCAGCAATTTCGTCGGTTTGACCAAAAGAGTGATGTTCAGAAAGATAGCCGTATTTGTCGTTGTTTGGAATGGCGACTCCGATTGAAGCGGCAATTAGTCTATGCGGTTCATTCGTGCAATTTTTTGATAAAACAACAAAGGTTATTTCACCCGGTTTTATCATCTTTAAGCCTTTCTCTTTTGGGATGGTTTTGCAGCCAGGCGGTACTATGCTGGAAACATATACTATGTTGCAGTGTTGTATGCCAGCGTTTCTTAACGCCAATTCAAAGGACTGCAGAGGCTCTTTGTGTTTGCCGACGCCCTTTGTCAAGAAGAGATATTTTGGGATCATCTTGCCAACCAATCAATGGAATCGATTTAGTTAATAAAGTTTTACTCCACCTATAAGACAGCTCAACAAACCTAAAAACTAAATTATTGCTATGTCAATTCCTTAACCTTAAATAGTGTTCATCGAGGCAGCCAAATGAAACCTCTTCCCAAAAAGTTCAGCATTCTCGAAATGGAAGAGAAGTGGCAACAGAAATGGGAAGAAATGGGCGTCTACCGTTTCGACTGGAAAGACCAGACCCGCCCAGTCTACAGCATAGACACTCCGCCTCCATATCCATCCGGCGACTTCCACATGGGAAACGTCCTCAACTGGACCTACATCGACATAGCAGCCCGCTACAAACGCATGCAAGGATACAACGTTCTATTTCCACAGGGCTGGGACTGCCACGGGCTCCCAACAGAAGTCGAAACCGAAGAAGAATACGGAATCAAAAAAACGGACATGCCCCCAGCAGAATTCGTTAAGCTCTGCAAAAAATTTGTCAACAAATACATAGGCGTCATGAAAAAAGCCATCATACGCCTCGGCTGCTCCGTAGACTGGACAACAGAATACAAAACCATGGATCCAGACTACTGGAAACGCACCCAACTCTCCTTCATAATCCTCCACAAAAAAGACATGATATACCAAGGAACACACCCCATCAACTGGTGCCCCGACTGCGAAACAGCCATAGCAGACGCAGAAGTAGAACACGAAACCAGAGAAGGCACACTCCACTACATAAAATTCAAACTAGACAACGACAAACACCTAACCATAGCCACAACACGCCCAGAACTCCTACCCGCCTGCGTAACAGTAGCCGTCCACCCAAACGATGAGCGCTATCAACAATACATAGACAAAAACATCACGGTTCCAGTAGCCAACAGAAAAGTCAAGATAATCCCAGAAGACCTCGTAGACCCAAAATTTGGAACAGGCGTCGTCATGATATGCACCTACGGTGACAAAGCAGACGTAAAAGCCGTCGCAAAACACCACTTACCATCCATAATCATCATAGACGAAAAAGGAAAAATGAACGAAAAAGCCGGAAAATACGCCGGACTAACAATACAAGAAGCAAAAAAAGCCATAGCCACAGACCTAGAAAAAACCAGTCTCGTAGAAAAAACTGAAAAGCTCACACAAGAAGTTGGGGTATGCTGGAGATGCAAAACCCCTATAGAAATCCTAGAAAGAAAACAATGGTTCATGAAAACCCTCATCCTAACAGACGCCGTGACAAAAAACACCCATGAAATAGCATGGTACCCAGACTACATGAAAACTCGCATGATAGACTGGGCAAAATCCCTAGACTGGGACTGGGTAATCTCCCGCCAAAGAATCTTCGCTACTCCAATTCCCATATGGTACTGCAAAAAATGCGGAGAAATAATTCTAGCCGAACCAGAATGGGTTCCCATAGACCCAAGAACAGAAAACCCCAAGATTGAGAAATGCCCAAAATGCGGTTCTAAAGCCTTCATTCCCGAAACAGACGTCCTAGACACATGGTTCGACTCCTCCATCACCTGCGCCGTCCACGCAGGCTGGCCAGACCGCCAAGACTGGCACAGAATCTTCCCAGCCGACGTACACCCTTCAGGCTACGACATCATCCGCACGTGGGCATACTACCTCATGGTCCGACACCTAGCCCTCTTCGACGAAAAACCCTACAAGAGCGTTTTAATCAACGGCATGGTTCTGGGAAGCGACGGAAGAAAAATGAGCAAATCCTTAGGCAACTACGTAGCCACCCCAGACGTCTTCAACAAATACGGAGCCGACGCCCCAAGACAATGGGCAGCCAGCGGAGGAGCCACAGGATCAGACATACCCTTCCGCTGGGCAGACGTCGAATACGGATGGAGGTTCCTCATAAAACTGTGGAACGCAGCCCGCTTCGCAAGCCTACACCTCCAAGACTACACGCCACAAGAAAAGGCGGAACCAGAACTTCTAGACCGATGGCTGCTAAGCAAGATGGAAAAAGTAACCCAAAAAGTGACCAAGGCTTTTGAAAACTGCCAATTCAACATAGCAACCGAAGGAACCAGAAACTTCATTTGGCACGAACTCTGCGACATCTACATCGAAGCCGTAAAGCATAGACTCTACAAACCTGAGGAATACGGAGAAAAAAGTAGAAGGGCTGCACAATACACTCTGTACACGGCAATTTACCGAAGCCTTCAGCTTCTTGCGCCAACTTCTCCACATATAACAGAGGAAATTTACCAACTCATGTACGCAGAAGACGAGAAACATAAAAGCATCCACATTTCTCCATGGCCCACTCCCACAAAGGAAAGGACTGACGAAGAGGCGGAGAAAAAAGGCGACCTAATCATAGCAACAATAGGAGAGGTTCGAAGAGAGAAGGCGGAGAAAAAGGTACCATTGAGCACTTCCATCAAAAAACTAACGATATATGCGGGAAGCAAAAAGAACGCGCAAATTTTAAACCAAGCCCTAGAAGACATCGCTGGAACCTGCAAAATAGAGAAAATCAAAATTTCTTCAGTGAAAGGGAAAGGCAGAGAAGTTAAAGGATACCCCAACATCAGATTCATGACTAAATATTAGCCTGTAAGCTTGTAGCGGAGAATAGCCGCGATTCCGCCGAAGGACTTCTTTAGCATCTGTCCTTCCTCCGTTTCAACAGAGATAACCTCCACATCCGCCCCAGTCTCCTCAGCCATTTCAGCTAGATCATCAATGAGGTCTTTAACCTCTGCTACTTCAAGGGCTGGAGCAGTGCATTTTGGACAAGGTTTTCCACTTAGGCTTTGTTGAAAGTCTGGAACCACGTGGCTTTTCATTGTTTCCTGTTTGGTGTAATCGCAGGCCGTGCATTTCACGGTGACCCGAACCACATCGAGACCCTCAGATAATAACAGGGTTTTCACAATGCCTGTCTCCAGACTTTTTCTCACATCATTTTCACCGTAAGTGGCTAGACCTGTGTCATGACCAATCTCGTAAAGGAATTCCTGCATAACCTTCTTCTCCTCGATGTAGCGAATGCGCCGCATAATTTCTGGAGCTCGTTCCACAACTTCCTCCACTCCCTGTTCGCCCACGTACGCGGTGTCAATGGTGGCGATAACCTTGTCTTTCAGCGTGTAATGAAGATGGTCTCCTTTCTGGAAGTCTAGTTTTGTGGGGCCGGGTCCCCCTATGATCACACCCTTTAAGTCGAGTATGGGTAGGAAAATCTCGTTGGCGTGGTTTCCGACGCGTTTGAAGTATTCTTGCAGTTTGGCTTCCCGTTGTCTTTCAAATCTTCTGGCTGATTGGCCTCCGGCTCGGAACTTTCCAGGCACACCAGAAGTGACTTCTTTAACTATTTCTAAGCTTCTGCCATGGAGTGTAGCGTAGGTTGTTGCGCTTGCGTCCATTATCGCGATTCCATAGGTTTCTTTTTCCTTCAAAAATTCTTGGAGGTGTTCGGTGTGGAATCTGGAGTCGCAGCGGTAAAGATAAACTTTGACGGGTTCAGGTGGGGTGATAACGTAGGTTTCGATTCTTTCGCTTCCTGGACCGTTTTGGGGGATGGCTCCGCAGAAGATGACGAGGCCGTTTTCGGGAACTTTTCTGAATAGTTTGAGGCGTTGCATAACCTTAACGATGGCGTCTTGAACGTTTTTCCGTGTGGTGTCAGATTTTATGTTGGAGGCTGTTCCGTACTCCTGTTTAAGCATGGCAACTACTTCGCTGATTTGGCGTCCTGGCGGTATGTAGAGGGAGACAAGTTCTGTTCCCCTCCCTTCCTTTTTGGCTAGGGTCTCCAATGCCCTTTTTAAGCGGAATCGTTGGAGTGATGTTCGTTTGGTGCTCAAGTTGCTGTTCCACGCGTTGACGTAGAGCTACACTCCAACGGAGTAGATAAATTTGCCGTTTTCTTTAGCAGATCAGCTAAGATTTGTGCGCGTACTCTTAAGAATGTATGGATCTATTCTAGTTAAGCCCTCAATACTATCGTAGGTGATGTCTGTGGATATTATTTTTGAGTCGTATAGCATTGCTGAAGATGCGTGATGCGAATCATAGAAGGATAACTTGTGCTTGTCTCTTAAATCCGCGGCTTTGGCAATCTGCGCGCACGTTAAGGGGAGAATTTCCATGCGATACAGGGATAAAAGGCGGTTCAGATCGGTGAAAAACCTGGCTATACCTCTTGAGGTAGCCTTTCTTCCTTTGATGAGGATGTTTCCCGCTTTTAAGTTTAGCTCCAATTCGTGTAATGCTAGCGAGTCTACTTTGACGTTAGGCATCTCCCTTCCTTTAATAAGATTTAAGGTTCTTCTAGCGATCCCATGATGTCTGTCCTTTGGATCTAAGGTAGCGTAAAGAAGGTCAACTTCCAGAATGGGCGTGCTTACTCTCCTCCCTCTCTCCCTGCACTATCCGCTCTGCCTCTTCTTCCGCCGCTTCACCAAGGTCCTTTAGAGGCTTTGCTCTAGAAACCTTTCCCATTAGATCGTGCAAGGGGTCTGGAACTGGGACCAGCACTAACTTGCCCTCCTCCTCACGTACCTCCATGTAGGAGGTCCCCACTTTGCTCCTAAACTCTGATGGAATTACGAGTCTCCCCCGCTCATCAAGTTTCACTATGACTCCCATTTGCAAGACCTTAATGGGATATGGTGTCATGTGGGATATTAAAACTTTACCCACATAGAACATGACGACCCAGCAAACACACGCCCGTCGCCAAAAACAAAAAGCTCATTTCCCATAAGAATTTGGTGGACCGGGCGGGATTTGAACCCGCGGCTTCCGCCTCTTCCGGGCTGGGCGTGCGAAGGCGGCGTATGCACTGACAACCACGCGGTCGTCATTCATGCCAAGCTGAACTACCGGCCCACTAGGGTTTGAAACAGAGCTTCATATTAAACGTTTTTCGCCGTCCATAAACGAAATGCGTAAATCGCCAGAAGTTGGTGTTTGTGGCATGTGTTTTAAGGGTAGGCTTGATAGAGGATTGAGGAAAAGATAGCGTATTTCTGACCACCTTTTTAGTTTGGGCGGAATTGTTAAATATAACTATAGTATCATTAGATATAATTATGGTGATATTAATGAGTTTAGCTAAAACGCGAAAAGTCGGCGGGTCTTTAGTGGTAACTTTGCCAAAGGAGCTTGTGGAAAGCAAGAAAATCAAGGAAGGCGAGATTGTGGAAATAATCGTCAAGAAAGTTAGGAAGGACGGCTTCGGTGCCTTAAAGGGTCTGACTTCATTCACAGCTAAGGATGAGTTGACCGCCCATGAATGAGAGGTACGTCATAGACGCTTATGCTTGGATAGAATACCTGATTGGGAGCAAAGCTGGCGAGAATGTTAAATCTGTTTTGGAAGAAGACAACGAAATTTACACGTGTGCAGCGACACTTGCAGAAGTTATAAGCAAGACTGCTCGTGAAGGGCGAAACTTTGAAGTTGCCTACGACATTCTAGTGAG
This sequence comes from Candidatus Bathyarchaeota archaeon BA2, assembly GCA_001399795.1. Classification (GTDB taxonomy): domain Archaea; phylum Thermoproteota; class Bathyarchaeia; order Bathyarchaeales; family Bathyarchaeaceae; genus BA2. The sequence goes on from LIHK01000002.1 coordinate 7,117, forward strand.
TAATTCTCAAATCATTAATGTTGATGAAGAGGTTTCTAAGGAAGCTGGCGTGTTGCATTCGGAGACGCGAAAGACCAAACATGATTTTGGGCTTGCCGACGCATACGTGCTAGCGGTTGCAAGAAGAATGAAGTCCAAGGTTTTGACTAGTGATGTTCACTTTAAGGGAGTCAAGGAAGCAATCTTAATATAGCGAACACCATGTTGAAAATACTATCGAAACGCATAAATCAGATTTTTCCCTTGTAACCCTTGGTCGGGCAACGGGCGGTAGCTCAGCTTGGCAGAGCTTCCGAGCCAGCTTGACTCTTGGTTCAAGCTGACGGAGACGCTGTAGACGCCTGCCAAAGGTAGGCATCATCCAGCCTGCTAAGCGCACAGAAACCGGATTGTCGCCGGTTCAAATCCGGCCCGCCCGACCATCCAGACTACGTGAAACACCGGAGATTTTGCCAGCCGAACATTTCTTGCGTTCACATAAAAGGTTAGTTAATCATGTACCGCAAATACACCTGCAAATGTTGGGATTATTTAAAGAAAATGGGGTGGAGTCTATCTCCAGAGAGAAAGATTAAGTTTTGCGTGTTTTGTGTCACAAATAATGTTGATGCTATATATAGAGTCTCAACATGATTCGGTACCGAAACAGCACAAAACCTAGAACGCTTAGTTTAAGAGATGAGCTGTTTTGTCGGACAAAAAGAAAAAATTATTGTCAGACAAAGGGGCTAAAACCTCATAAGTCCCGAAGAGTTAACAGAGCCTGAATCGTAAATCTTTCAAAGGAAAATCTAAATCAGAATTAAGAAGAAAAGATGAGACAGCAATGAAATCAGTAAGAACGACACTAACGCGCACTGGGAGATTGTTTTGCTGATTTAGGTCTAGTTTAGTAGCCTGCTTTTTTCATGAGTTTTTTCACTGAATTGTAGGCTGGGGATGAAGAAGGTATTTCAAGCAGAGATTTTCCGGAGAAAACGTAGTTTTCAACTTCCTTGTCGTAAGCGATTTTTCCTAGATATTTCTGTTTTATTCTTTTTTCAACCTCTGCTTCTAAGCCTTCTGGAAATCTGTAGCCTCCGACAACGTAAAAGTTTTTAAAAACTATCTTACATTCTTTAGCAACTCTGTACGCCCGCTCCACATGATTGAAGGATTTTTGGGAAGGATCTATTATATCAAATATGTCGTCTACTTCAGAAGCTATTCTTCTGTTTAAGTGCTCTAATCCAGCCGGAGAATCGATGAGGGCATGTCTGTACGTTTTCGCTAAACCTTCTAGGGCTTTTTTCAAAGATGCGTCTGGCAAACAGTAGCATCCCTCTATGAATTTTGTTCCAACAGCGATCATGTCGAAAGAGGCGCCTTCATATAGTCCCTTTTCCCAAATTTTGCCTTCTATTCTTTCTGAAGGAGGAACTCCAACAGTGGTGCCTCCGCCCTCCATAAAAGTTTCAAGTAACAGCTCGGATATGGTCCTCTTTCCTTCTTCTTTAAAGTCTACTCCAACCATTTCTCCCAAGTTTTGATCTGGATCTACATCTATAAGAAGCAGAGGGGTATCGCCAATCTCAATGAGGTACTTGATCATGAGGGCGACAAAACTTGTTTTGCCGCTGCCTCCTCTGCCCATAGAGACAATTTTTTTCATGCAAACCATCCTCCTACTTGTGCTAACTGAATATTGGCTTAGCAATAAATGTAGTGCTCCCCCCATCTTAACTAATGAAGGGAGCGACTTTGATATTCACTTCATTTGGCTTATATTCAATGTAAATATTTTACGCAACATTAATTTCGTGCGATACGTTTGTAAATAGTTATGGCGGGAGAGAGCCGAAAAGTGGAGCACGCGAAACTTGTACTTCTCATATCGCTTGTCTTCGGCTTTTCCATTCTTTCGGCTTTTTTAGTTCGAGCCGAGGAAATATGTATCTATTTCTTCTATAACGAGAGATGTCCCACATGCCCCGCAGCCTTGCCCTACAGCCTTTCGTTTTGGGTAATTACTGGTGCTGCTCTGGCGGATTCAATCAATCCCTGTGCAATAGCAATTCTGCTTTTCTTGTTGGGTTCCCTTGCTCTCATTAAAGAAGCAAAAAAGTATACAGAACTAGCTTCGCGTTCATAACTTCAGTGTTTATTACCTACTTCCTTGTAGGTGTGGGTTTGTTTACTTTTCTTCACGTCAGCGGGATTTCACATCTTTTCTACCTATTTATCGGTATCCTAGCAATAGTGATCGGAGTTCTTAACATCAAAGACTTTTTATGGCCAGGCGGAGGGGGGTTCGCCATAGAGATACCTCAGAGGTGGCGACCGTCTGTTGAGAAACTAGTCCGGAAAATTACTAGTCCGGTTGGAGCTTTCCTTATAGGATTTGTCATTGCGCTTTTTGAACTACCCTGCACTGGAGGTCCATACCTAGTCATTCTCGGCTTGCTGGCGGAGACGGCGACCCGGCCTCTGGCAGTTCTTATGCTTCTGTACTACAATCTCATCTTTGTCTTGCCTCTCATAATAATCACATTTTTATTCTACTTTGGACATTCAAGAGGCGTCAAAAGAGTCTTTGGAAACCAAAGAAAGGATGTGAAGAGACTTCTACATCTACTCTCCGGGATATTAATACTCGTTCTTGGAGTAGTCGTTATCTTGTGCTTGATCTAACCCGCGCGCATGCAGTCTTCTTTTCTACAAAAATCTACTCGAATTTCATCTATTCAACGCGTATCATGTGCTCTCCCTGTAGTCGGTTACGACTCTGATGTACCCCCGAAGCGCGTCATCAAGCTTTGGATCGCCAGTGTCAACCCTCAGGCTTTCCGTTTTCCTCGTGATGACTTTTTAAAAGATCAAAATCTGCTACAGTTCAAAAAAGCCGGTTAATAAAAGAATAAGCGTAAATCCTGCTATGAGCCCGATCGCAACTGCATGTTCATGCCCATGGGCGTGAGGCAAGAAGAAGCTGAGAGGGAACTATTAAAATCAAAGAACCGATTAACGCGCCTAAAGGTTCCGCCAGTCCAGACAGAAACGTGATCGCAAAGATCTTTTCCTTTTTCGTACCCGCAGCGTAAAGGGGCGCAGCAGTTGCGATTCCCTCAGGAACGTTGTGGAACGCTATCGCCAACGCGACGAGGTATCCAAGTTTTGGTAAATACGCATAACTAGCCGCTACCACTAGTCCTTCCGGCACATTGTGCAATGTTACACCAACAGCCATGAGCATGCCTGTTTTAACAAGTCGTCCTTTTACAGGCCCATACTCTTGAAAAGAGAATACATGGGGTATTTTTGCGTCTAGGATCATAATCCCTGCGGCTCCAACAACGAATCCTAAGGCTACTATGATGTGTCCTACATTCATGTTCAAGGCCCTTCCGACGAGATTCAGGAATATACGGTCAGCATAACTCCTGCGGCAAGACCCATGGAAAAGTCTAAAGACTTTTGTCTAGGCTTCCCTGCTAGAACTATAATGATGCTGCCGACACTCGTACTTAAGCCTGCTAGAAGACTTAAAATACAGGCATAGAAAGTCGGATTGTCCAATAGTCATTCGCCTCCGCTAACTATTCTTCCTTAAGACACCTCTACCAATCTTCCCACATCGGCAGACATAGGACAGGTCATATGACTTTCCTTGCTGGACATGAATGTCACCTCTTGAAATGAGACCTTTTAACCCAGATTATTGATGCGATATCGTGGTCTAGGGCGTGATTTGATTCCATCACCTTTACCATGATGGTCCCTCTAGAAAGCTCCCTTTCCTCCATTTCTACAGTTGTTCCGGGAACTAGACCTAAAGTTGCCAAGTGCCGTAGCACATCAGGCTTCTCTTCGGTTATCTTAACTAAGATGCCTTGTTCTTTAGGATTGAGATTTATCAAGGGCTCTGACTTTTCCTCGATGATTCCTCCAAACTTTGTCGGTATGGGATTTCCATGAGGACATGTTTTCGGATGTCCCAACGCTTTTCTAGTGGTTTCATGATGTCTGCTGCGATGACATGTTCAAGCTTGCAGGCTACTTCGTGGACTTCGCTCCAATCTACGTGTAAGATTTCCGTTAAAAGTAGTTCGGCAAGGCGGTGTCCCCTCAAAACGTTTAAGGCTATTTTTCGTCCCTTCTCGGTCAGTTTTACCCCCTTGTAAGGTTCATGTGTAACCAAACCCCTCCTTTCTAAACCCTCTATAGTGTTCGTAACCGAGCCGGGCACCACCTTCAATTTACGGGCAAGTTCCATGGTTCTGGCAAAACCCGTTTTTTCCTCTAGACGGTAGATTACCTCGAGATATTCCTCCGCTTCGCTGGAGACCATGTTTCCTCGACTCCCACTTTTCCCTGCGATTACGAACTCTCGTACTTCAAATTATAACGTCGTTATAAATAAGTTTTGCCCCAGATACGACAGGCAAGACAATGTAAATAGGAATCCTAAAGCTGGTCAAACTTGAAACGTAAACTAAAGGAGGTGACGACGCACGGCAAAAGACCCCGTTTGTGGGATGGAAGTGGATGAGAAAACGGCAAAGTACAAAGCGGTGCACAAGGGAAAGACCTATTACCTCTGCGCCGCTGGATGCAAAGAAGCATTCGAAAATAACCCTCACAAATACCTGAAGATGTAATGCTTTATGGTTTTACTGCCCTTTATAGAAAAGAAGACATTATAAGCCTCCATAATAACTAATTCCAAACCAAGAGATGTGAACCTGTGATGGCTACCAAAATTAGAGAAGTAGAAGAAGAAGCCATAACCCGCGCCATCATCCGAAAAGCAATGGAAGACTGGATTAACTTCGCAGAAAACGACGTGCTAATTGCTGGCGCAGGACCAGCTGGCTTAACAGCAGCCATGTATCTGGCGAAGGCTGGATTGAAAACCGTGGTTTTCGAGAGGAAACTGTCCTTCGGCGGAGGCATAGGCGGCGGAGGAATGCAGTTACACAAGCTGGTGGTGCGGTCTCCTGCAGATAAGATTCTGAAAGAGGTAGGATGCGCCTTAGAAAAGCTGGAGGACGGAGTGTACATTGTCGACACCTCAGCCATGATGGCGAAGCTAGCTGCAGGAGCCATAGATGCTGGCGCAAAGATTATTCTCGGCGTCGTTGTGGAAGACTTAATCTACAGAGGCTCTCCCCCTCAAATAACTGGTGCCGTCGTTCAATGGACATCAGTTATCATGTCAGGCATCCATGTTGATCCCCTTGGCGTCAAGGCTAAGGCAGTTATCGACTGCACCGGTCATGACGCCGAAGTTCTTGCCGTAGCGTCTAGAAAGATTCCAGAACTCGATATTGTAGTGCCCGGTGAAAAGTCCATGTGGGCTTCCCATGCCGAACAACTGACAGTTGAAAACACTAAGGAGGTATGTCCGGGACTTTTTGTTGCGGGGATGGCTGTGGCAGCGTTATGTCAAACACCGCGTATGGGCCCAATATTCGGTGGGATGCTCCTAAGCGGGGCTAAGGTGGCTCATCTGGTTGCTAGGAAACTGCTTGGCGAGAAGGTGTCTCCTAAAGTAATACCTTGGCCGATCTAAGCTTCATTCTTCTTTTTGAATTAGACTCGGCGGGAATCTGGTGGCAATCTGCAGTTTATGTAGAGTAAGGATAGCAAGCGGTTTCCGCAGAAGATGTGAACGCCCCATCTGCACGAGGTGCCACTTCCATCACGGACTATACAAGTCATGCGCGAAAACCTTGGGTAAGACCAAGTAAATTTGACATTGAAATAACGGAAGTTTTATTAATCTATAACACCGTTATTATGTTGGTGATTGCCCTTGAGGGATAATGTTTGTCCTAGGACATAGCTATTCACCAGCCGTAAAGCTATTTTTTGAATTTTTGCAGTTAAACAGATGGATAACGAGAAAAGAAAAAGCTGGAGAAACTTTCTTATCTTGGAAAGAGGTAAAAATTGTACTGGCAAAAAACTTTATAACACTGTTATACATTATCGTTGGCTTGCCGGGGTGGCCGAGTGGTACAGGCGGCGGGCTGCAGACCCGCTACACGTGGGTTCGATTCCCACCCCCGGCTCCAATGTGTTAAAACGAAGTAACCTAGTCTTGTTGTCACCAGAGTTGATGGTTATGACGGAAAAAGCTGTGGAAGAAACCTTTGCGGCGTTGTTTGCTTTAACTGACCTAAGGCAGATTTTTAGAGACACTAAGCCGACCTACCGGTTCAACAGCGAACAGAAGCGGCAGATTAAGGAGATTATCGAGAAAGTTAGACAGAGCCTAGATGTGATCGAAGAGGAATTAACAAAATGAAACAAATGATTGAAGAAATTGAAGTTAGAGCAAGAGAAGAGCTGTTCATAAACATTCAGCCAATCCAAGCTGCTGGTAGGCTTACCCCAGAAGCCATGAAAGCCATCATCGCCTACGGAGACGGCTACTCAACCTGTGACTGGTGCATGGCGCCGTTCAGGCTTGACAAGATTCGCATGCCGCCGATAAACGAATTCCACGTTAAACTAGCCAAGTTCGTTGGAATGGACCAAGCCAGGGTTGTTCCAGGGGCGAGGAGGGGATTCCAAGCCGTTGTTTCCTCGCTAGTAGAGAAAGGAGATTCTGTGATCGTTTCCGCGTTGGCTCATTACACGGAGTTTTTGGCTGTGGAAAATGTTGGAGGCATCGTGAAAGAAGTTCCCTTGAACGAAGAAAACATCGTCACTGGAGAAAACACGGCTCAAAAGATAGAAAAGGTGAAGAAAGAAACGGGAAAACTTCCAAAGCTGATCATGATGGATCACTTTGACTACATGTTTGGGAATGAACATGACATCCACGGAATAGCAAAGGTTGCAAAAGAATATGATGTTCCCTTTCTAGCCAATTGCGCCTATTCCTTAGGAGTGATGCCTGTCAACGGAAAAGAGATGGGAGCCGACTTTCTAGTTGGTTCAGGACACAAAAGTTTCGCTTCGCCAGCTCCTTCAGGAATATTAGCAACAACCAATGAATGGGCTGAAAAAGTTTTTAGAACAACCCAGATGGTCGGCGACTTGACAGGAAGAAAATTTGGAATAAAAGAAGTTGAAATGATGGGCTGCACTTTAATGGGAGCAAACCTAATAGCCATGATGGCCAGTTTCCCGGCAGTGCATGAGAGGGTGAAGCATTGGGATGATGAAATCAAGAAGGCCAACTATTTCATCGACGAATTCCTCAAAATCGAAGGAAACAAGGTTCTCAGCGAAATGCCGAGGAAGCACACCCTGACTAAAGTGGACACTACTGGAAGTTTCGACAAGATCGCGCGAACACATAAAAGGAGGGGGTTCTTCTTTAGCGACGAGTTAAAAAAGAGGCGGATTATCGGCGAGTTCGCTGGAGCTACGAGGCAATGGAAGTTAAATACGTACGGGCTTACGTGGGATCAAATAAAATACCTAGCGGAAGCGTTTCAGGATATTGCAAAAAAATACGGAATGAATGTAGCATAGTCTGGTGATTGTCCAAGATGAGAGTAGACACTAAAAAGTTGCTCAAAGCTGCCAAAGAAGACTGCGAAAAAACTTGGGCCGAATCTGCGAAACTCCTTAAGGTGAAAGGCAAATATTTTACGTTAACCGATAAAAGAAAAGCACATCCACTTTTTGACCTCATAATCAAGACCCGGAACATTTTTTTAGAAATGGGATTTGAGGAGGTCATAACCCCACTTATCACAGAGGAGTGCCATGTTTATTTACAATATGGGCCTGAAGCTCCACTCATATTAGACAGAATTTTTTATCTTGCAGGGCTCCCGAGGGCGGATATAGGAATTTCAAAAGAAAAAATTTCCGAAATCAAGAAAATTATGCCGAATCTCAATGAAATCAAGCAGCTTCAGCACATTTTTAGGAGATACAAAAGGGGTGAAATAGAATCAGATGATTTAACGGAGGTTATGGTTAAAGAGCTTAAGGTAAAGGAAGAACAGGCGACACAAATAATTTCTTTGTTTCCAGAATTCAAACGATTAACTCCTGTGCCAACCAAACTCACCCTCAGGTCGCATACAACTTCTTCATGGTTTCCAATCTTAAAAGAGATGCAATTCAAAGAACCATTACCATTACAATTATTTTCTATCGGTCCAAAATTTAGAAGAGAACAAAAACTGGACGTTACACACCTCTACGAATCTTGGACGGCTTCCATGGCTATCATGGCCGAAGAAATGAGTTTAGAGGATGGCCAGAAGATTGTGGAAGAGATTTTTAAGAAACTTGACTTCGGTAAAGTTGAATTCAGAATCAAAAGGGCAACATCGAAATATTATGCACCAAAAACAGAGTTTGAAGCCTTTGTTAGGCATCCCAAAACCGAAGAATTCATCGAGGTTGGCGACGGTGGCTTATACAATCCCCTTAGCTTAGCGAGGTACAAGATTCTTTACCCTGTTTTCAATTTTGGGGCTGGCCTAGAAAGAATTGCTATGATAAAAACTGGTGTAGAGGACATTAGGAAACTTGTTTATCCACATCTGTACGTTAAAAATGAATACACAGATAAACAATTAGCCGAGATGGTTGAAGTCGATCAAACCCCATCGACTAGAGAGGGAGAAAAACTTGTCAAAGCCATAATTCAGACAGCGATAAAAAATGCTGATCAAGCCAGTCCATGCCGATTTCTCGTCTACAAAGGCGAATTTCTAGGTCACAACATTGAGGTTTATGTTTACGAGCCGGATGTAGGGGCAAAGCTGATAGGCCCGGCGGCTTTGAACACCATATATGTTTATGATGGAAACATTCTTGGAGTACCAGAGGAGGAAATGCTGAAAACTGAGATTGCGAGGGAGGCTAGAGAAAAAGGGGTTTCCACAGGAATCTGTTACCTAGATGCCATAGCGGCTCAGGCTGTGGCTACCATTGAAGAAAAGATAAAGGCTGGAGAAACCGGAGAAGTGGGCATCAGAGTAAAGATCGCTAAGCTTCCAAGCGACGTTAACATAAGGGTCCAAGATGCTGGAGTGAGCAGCATCACCAGCAAAAATAAGAGAATCATCGTTAAGGGACCCGTTTTTGTTGGGATAAAAGCAAAAATCATGAAATAATTCTCATCATATTTAGGTGGTTCCCTCTGTAGATAGACCCCTATCTAAACTAATATATACCATCAACATTCTCGCCGTCAGTTGCGGTACACGTCCTTTCATGGAAGGTAAAACATATTAGGTCTGAATGAATGTGCAAAATCTAAAACTAAAGGGGTATAATACTTTTTGTATTTCTCTTATTCTGTTCGTTTTTCTATAATTTTTCCTGTTTTGTCTCGAAGAATGACGGTTAATTCATCCTTCAGCTTTGTTGTTTCTTGGAACTTCACTACTGCGTCATTGGGTATGCTGTCAAGTTTGTTAGGATGCTTAACAATATCTAACAAAAATTTTTTAGCGTGTTCCAGGTTCTTCTCTACTTTCTCTTTCTGAGCATTCGTTATTTCACGCATACCCTGACCTCCTAACGTATACCTCCCATTTTTGTTTTAGATCATTTATCGCATATACAACTACCTTATCAAGGTCTTTTATAGGTATTGTTTCCTTTTCTTCGGTCCCGTTAGCGTGGATTAGGTCTCGATGAGGGAAGCCATGCGCATAATTATAACGAACAACAGCTTTCCATTCTCCGTGCTTAGCTTCAACCTCTAACTGAACTACGAAATCCACCACGTTTCTTCTTTCTCGCGCTATTCTAACTCTGATTCTTGTCTCCAAAGAAAGATATATGAAGAAAGCTTTCTCCTTTACCATAACTCATGAGTCTTCCTATCAATTGAAATTGAGCTCCCACCCCTTTTGCATGCGTGAAATGTTTTGATCTATAAAGTTCTAAAATACTTTAGAACTTTACCCTTATGCGTAAATTCGATGGCTTAGAGCTGTGGCTATTGAGAAGCCATCGCCGAGCATAGTCGCCAAGGCCATGTACAAAAGGCAATTCCCGAGGCCGAGCACCACCAGCTGGCAGCCTATGTTCTCGGCAGTGTCAGCGCTTAACGCTAATATTGCCAACGTTTAGTTGCAACTCCTAGGAAACTTCATCTCCATCCATTCTTGTCCTTTATAACGGCGGAGACCAAATCCATTCCGATGTGCATTATTCTGGGTGAGCGCCCACTGTCCAGAACTTTCAAAACCCCAATACGCTCTGGGCTTAACCTCCGTCTCCAGTAGCACGTGCAACTCTTCCGGGGTGACAACTTCTTCCGCGCTCCTCATAATGAGGTTCAATCCCCTTCCAGCCGATATCCCAGGGCGGGGGAAAAGAGTCTACAGCTCACCTCAGCGGGAAGAAAACCTCTTCACGCTCGATCTTGCGCAGGTTCTCGTATAAAGCCCAATTAAAACGTTTTCCGCCTTTTCACACAAAAAATAAACCCTTTCACCAAAATAAACCTTAAGGAAAATTTACGCCAAAACCAAGGATGACAAATACTACATAAGCTATATACTTTCAACATAGAAATTGGGGCTTGCGGTGCATGCTTGGGGTCATGATGACTGTCGGTTGCTAAATCCTATTTTTCTCACACAACTCTGTAATAAGAACTTCCAGAGTGGGAATAAAATTGAGAATAAGCTTCTAGGCACATTTTGTCGTGTGATGCAAGCGTATCGGTAACCTTTATAACGGTGTTATAAAAGCAATACTACCAGAGGCTTAAAGAATTGCTAGATGTAGAGAAAATTAGGCAGGACTTTCAAATGCTAAATTTTGGCATTATTTATCTGGACAATGCTGCAACCAGCCTAACTCCTGAACCGGTAATTCGGAAGATGCTGGAGTTTTATCATGAATACCGAGCCAACGTTGAGCGGGGCGTCCACAGGCTTTCGCAAAGGGCTAGTGAGGAATATGAGGAAGCCCGCGCCAAGGTAGGTGACTTCATAAATGCTGAATCAGAAAACGAAATTATAATGACTCGGAACGCCACCGAAGCCATAAACCTTGTAGCAAACGGCCTTGGCTGGAAGAAGGGTGACAAAATCGTAACTTCCCTCATTGAACACCACTCCAACTTCATTGTTTGGATACGCCTGAAAAAAAGATATGGAGTAGACGTAGAAATCCTCAGACCGAATAAACAGGGCCTTTTTAACATTAACGATTTTGAAAAGGCGATAGACGACAAAACAAGGTTGGTAGCCATAACCCACGTTTCAAACGTTCTAGGCGTGATAACGCCAGTTGAGAAAATTGCAAAAATCGCCCACGAACACGACGCTCACCTGCTGGTAGATGGAGCCCAATCAGTGCCGCACTTTAAAGTGGATGTCCGAAAAATTGGGTGCGACTACCTAGCCTTCTCTGGTCATAAAATGCTTGGACCAACTGGAGTAGGCGTACTGTATGCACGAAATGAATTGCTAGACGCTATGGAACCCCTGAGCATCGGCGGAGGAACAATCAGTGATGTTGGCTTAAATTACTACAAATTAGCCGAAGGCCCAATTAAGTTTGAAGCGGGAACGCCTCCGATTGCCGAGGCCATTGGACTAGGCGCCGCAATCGATTATCTGAAGGGAGTCCAGCTGGATAACATCGAAACCCATGAAAGAGAGCTGGTAAAGAAGATGTATCGAGGATTGGTAAATGTCCCTAGCGTTAAGGTCTACGGTCCCGAAAAACCTGAAGAGAGAACGGGTATAATATCCTTCAATGTGGGGGATCTAAATCCCCATGACGTTGCCTTAGCTTTAGATGTCTCCGCTGATGTTATGGTTAGGTCGGGACACCACTGTTGTCTTCCCTTAATGAAGGAGCTTCTAAAACGACGTGAAGGAACAGTTAGGGCCTCCCTTTATCTGTACAATACTGAAGAGGAAGTTGAGAAGCTTGTTTCCACGGTTGATGAGATTGCGAGATCACTTGCTTGACAGTGAAAGTTTTTACATGGCTAGGTTGCTGACAAACCCTCAAATCACCTACTCAATCACGGAATGGTACCATTTTATGATGTACTCAGGTAGTTTAAGGCCCTTCTGACTCAATCTTTCTGTCAACAAAATGGGAAGATGGCTTAACAAAAAGGCTGTCCTCACGTAAAACCTTCTGGGACGCCCAGGTTTAACCCTCTCCTCCAGAAGAAGTTTTAAATCCGAATTTTTCTCCAACGGTGAGTCCTTGTTTCCAGTTATGGAAAGGACTGTTCCCCCTAAATTTTTGAATATGTTGCCCCAGTTGACAACGGGCTTGGTTTCACCGGAATATGATATTAGAATTTCGAGATCTCCAGCCCTTGGGCGGGGAGTGTTGACGCCCCTTGCGATATAGACGTTGTCGCCTAGAAACTTTTTGATGTGGAACAACCTTATGGCAGTCATTTTAGCAACTTCTTCAGCTGTTCCCCTTCCGCCCAAGAACACGTCGCTGCGCCTTTCTAGGAAATCGATGGAAACTTTGTAGGCTTCAGAATTAACGTGAGTATCAATTATATCTCCTAAAATTGAGGATTCTTCCTTGATGAGCTCAAAGACTTTTTCCACAGAGCCGCCTTCGAATATAGCCTCAGTCATCATCTGAAGAAGAAAGAGACTCCCAAGCTCGAAGACGTCTCCCATTATGCCAACCTCGCTGTAAACATCAGACGGCAACTGCCTTCCCCTCCCACTCAACTTAACCACGTGGCCATGTCTCCGAACGATTTGGGCAATTGAGGAATCAGGATTGGAAGTTATCAGACCCATAGAAAATTTCTCGCTGGCCGTTTCTTCCAAATAGCTCTCCAAATTTTCGGCGAGGTCTTTTGGGTCTTCAGATTCTCCGCTTCCAGAATTAATCAAAAGCAGAATCTTTCTGTACCTCTTCTCCAGCTCTGATGCGGCGTCATACATTCCCCTTCCGGGAAATCCAACATCCTCACGGGTGATCACAACTTTGGAGTCCTTCATGGTGGCTATTTGACTCATGGCAACATTCAATGAGTGTAAAGACCTGCCGGAACCACCGCAAACTATGCAATCCGCAGACCTCAAATCGTCGTACAGTGGAAGCAAACTTTCTTTCTTCACGTTTACAAGGTTATCTCTAATCATGTTAACATATTCCAGGCCACAGATTTCCTGCCTAATTTTTGTCAACCCCCTCAATGAAAATAACTAATGGATAAATAAGTTAGTTGTATCTGACACCTATAGTTTTCTTTTCCCTAGGCAAACGCTACCGAGGTGAGGATGTACAAAAGACCGCAGATACCTTTAAATTGTCTATGTTAAACGTATAGGACACGAAGACTAAAGAAGTGGGCGAGAGGGCACATATGAGCGAAATGACCACCAAAATCTTGGAGGAAAGCCTTGGAAAAATCGTTCTTGTGCGATTGAGGGGCGGAAAAAGTTTGCGTGGAAAACTTAAGGGTTTTGACCAACACCTCAATTTGGTGCTGGAAGAAGCAGAGGAAACAACGGATACAGAGAACGTGAGAAAAATTGGCGCCATCATCGTTCGGGGGGACAACGTAGTTATAATTAGTCCTCCTCCCAGGTGAAAACCCTTGGGAAAAACGAGTAAAGGAACCTCGTCTTTTGGAAGACGCGCAAGAAAAATCCTCCACATTAAATGTAGACGGTGCGGCAGAAGGGCGTACAATGTTAAGGAAAAGCGATGCTCAGCTTGTGGTTATGGAGGTTCAACTAAGATCAGGAGATACTCGTGGCAAACTAAGAGTCTTAATAGGGAAAGACTTTGTTAATAGCGTTGTCTTCTATGGAAGCATCGTCTTCTAATGTTGTAACACCGCCTATTGTCCCTTTAATTTCATGAGGCTTGCCGACTACCGTCTTCTATCCTTTCATGAACTCAACTAACGGGAGAAACTGGAGAATGCATCATCTGCGAAATCCTAAGAGAAAATGTAAAGGTGCGTTTAAAGTCTCCCTTTTCAACCAACCAACTTTTTGAGTCGCTCAACCGACTCCGGATTCATGAGCGTCGTAGTGTCGCCGATGGGCTCATCTCTGACCAAAGACTTTAAGATCCTACGCATGATTTTTCCGCTTCGTGTCTTTGGCAGTTCTTCAGTGAATATTGTTCTGTGGGGTCTGGCCGTCGGTCCTATGGTGGCGTCAACATGTTTCATTAAATCCTTTACGAGTTCGTCTGAAGGCTCTACTCCCCCTTTTAGAGTTACAAAGGCTATGGGGACCTCGCCTTTTATTTCATGTGGGCTCGCTACAACTGCGCATTCCACAACTGCTTCATGGCTTGTTATGGCGTTTTCTAGCTCTGCTGTTGACAATCTGTGGCCTGCAACTTTCATTACGTCGTCAACCCTGCCAGTTAACCGAATGTCCCCAAGCTTATCCCATCTTCGCGCCCCATCGCTTGTGTAGTAGAACTTTTCTCCGTACGCGCTGAAGTATTCCTTGTATCTTTCCGGGTTTCTCCAGATGTCCCTAAGCATTCCCGGCGCGAACGGAGGTTTCTGAACCAAGTAGCCGCCTTCGCCAACTGGCACAGGATTTCCAGATTCGTCTAAAATATCATGAAGTGTGCCTGGAAAGCTTCTGCCAGCAACTGTTGGGATGAATGGGCCTATGCCTGGTAAAGCGTTAATCAAGGTTCCGCCGGTTTCGGTTTGCCACCAAGTATCAATTATTGGGCATCTCCCGCCGCCAATCTTGTAGAAATACCATAGCCATGCTTCTTCGTTTATTGGCTCGCCTACTGTGCCAAGTATTCGAAGACTGTTTAGGTTATGCTTTTTAGGCCATTCCTCACCCCATTGCATGAACATTCTTATCGCTGTGGGAGCCGTGTAAAAGACCGTTACACCATACTTTTCTATTATGCTCCACCATCTGTCTGGTTGGGGATAATCGGGAGAGCTTTCATACTCTAGCATGGTGACACCGCACATGAGTGGGCCGTAGCAGCTATAGGTGTGGCCCGTAATCCAGCCTATATCGGCGGTGCACCAGAAAACATCTTCATCACGAAGGTCGAAGTCCCACTTTGTCGTCCAGTATGCCTGTACCGCGTATCCGCCCGTGTGGTGTTCAACTCCCTTCGGTTTGCCTGTTGTGCCGCTTGTGTAAAGAATGAATAATATGTCTTCGCTTTCCATGACTTCTGGTTTGCAGTAATTGCCTGCATTCTTCATTAATTCGTGCCACCACTGGTCTCGGCCCTCAACCATGTTCACATCCATTCCAGTTCGTTTCACAACTACAACCTTTTGTATTGGTGTTCCTTCAACTCCCCTGTCTGCTTCAGCCTTCAAGTTTATTTGTTTTCCCCGTCTGTAATATCCGTCCGCTGTTACGAGAACTTTGGCCTCCGCATCCAGCATTCTTTCTTGCAGAGATTTGCCGCTGAAGGCAGAAAAGACCACGTTGTGTATGGCTCCAATGCGGGCACATGCCAGCATGGCTATCTGCACTTCAGGAATCATTGGCAAGTATATTCCAACCCTATCGCCTTTTTTAACGCCAAGACCCTTCAGCACGTTAGCAAATTTGTTAACCTCACGGTATAAGTCAAAGTATGTGAGCACTCTTTCTTTCTCATCTGGTGGTTCGGGCTCCCAAATTATTGCCGCTTTATTCCTTATCCAGGATTTCATATGTCTGTCTAAAGCATTGTAGGAAACGTTCAGTTTTCCATTAACAAACCACTTATAGTACGGTGGTTCCCATCGGTAGGTTTCATCCCATTTCTTAAACCAGTTGATTCCTTCACTGGCAAGTTTTGTCCAAAAAGCCACCGGGTCTTTTGTTGCTTCAGCATAAATTGATTCATCACTTACCCATGCCCTCTTTTTGAGCTCATCAGAAGGCCAGAACACATTATTTTTTTCTGGGTCTTTCTTAACCCACGTAATAGGCTTGAACATTCTATCAACCCTCAGATATTTTTACTGGGTTTTATTAGACTATGACATTTTGAATTTTTACATATAAACTTTCTCTCCTAAACATGTAAAACACATCATAAACTATCGTCTGCAATTTTTAAAGAAAAATGTACGTTTGTGTTGGATTGTTGCTACTGCTTTTTCGTTGGGAATAAGGGCAAAACTGTTTTTCCGTAAACTTCGTTTAGCACTTCTGCCAATGCCGTGTACACTGCGCTTAATCCGCAGACAACACCTTCATATCTTGTGATCGTAGCTATGGCTGCACTCCCAGTTAAATTTCTTACAGTCAACAGGAAGAACAGTATTGCTAGGCTTAGGAAAACAAATTGTATTGCACGGTTTACTTTTAGAGTGCCAAAGAACATCACAAAAGTGAACAGCCCCCACATAAAGAAGTAGGCTGCCATGGCTCCACCTGTGGGTGCTGGTATCCCATCAAAAAGAGTTGATTTTGGCAAGAGCAGAAGAATTACGAGGGACCACCAGAAAAGCCCATATGAGCTGAATGCTGCTGTGCCGAAAGTGTTGCCCCGCCTATATTCCATTATACCCGCAATCACTTGGGCTAATCCACCGTAAGCTAAACCCATTGCCAGAATCATGCTGTCCAAGGGGTGAAAACCAGCATTATGCAGATTTAACAGCACTGTTGTCATTCCAAAACCTAATAGTCCAAGAGGAGCTGGGTTCGCCAACTTTTCATTCACTTTATTCACTTCCGAAACGCGTATAAAGAACATCATCACGATTTTAACCCATAAAAAGTTTTCTGAAAAGCAAAGAGTTTTGAGGTTTAGGTCAATAGCAACGCTTATTCCGTAGAACTCTGGAAGTGGTTAGGAATTTTTTAAAAATGATACTATTATTACAAGTGCCGAGTCCATAGGTATGATACGCGAGCGGCGCTTTGGCAAAAAGTATTTAAAACCTTGGCGAATGGATAAAGGCAACGCTTAGGGGGAATCTGTGGCGATGGCGAGGAAAGCAAGAATCAAACTGACCAGCACCGACTATCAAAAGCTTGAAGAAGTGTGTGGAGAACTGAAGACCATCGCCGAGAAAACTGGAGTGAAAATGACAGGCCCTATCCCCCTGCCCACAAAAAGGCTACGGGTGCCAGTGCGCAAAACCCCTTGCGGTGAAGGAACCGCCACATGGGATAAATGGGAACTACGCATCCACAAACGCCTCATCAACATAGACGCAGAAGAACGCGTCATGAGGCGAATCATGAGAATCCGGGTACCCGAAGAAGTTTTTGTCAGCATCGAACTAATGTAGTTGTAGACCATTGATTTCGTTTTTGATAAGAACTAAAGATAGGTCTATAAAGTCCAAAAAGCGAAAACCGTTAACGGCAAAGACACGCTAAATGCTATGGCCCACACCATTTTGTTCCACCAGAACACCTTTAGCCCATCCATGACGCCGAAGGGAATGAGATTAAAGAAGGCTATGAGGGCGTTGATCCACGCGATGATCCAGAAAAACGCACTTTGTATGGTTACTGCAATTATGGTACATACGGTTGAAAGGATAATGTTGGTCAGGGGTCCGGCGAGACCTGTTTTACCTGCACTTTCCCTCGTCACTGGTCCCGCGATCATCACGGCTCCGGGAGAAATAATTTTGAAAGGAAGGAGCATTGAAAGAAGGGTGATAAGTGCTCCCTGCATGGTTAGTCGAAATTCTGCCCACAATCCTAAGCGTTGTGCTGATATTTTGTGGGCTAGCTCGTGGAGAAGGAAGCTGATGGTGAATACTGTTGCGAGGCTCGCCAAAATTTCTGGGTGATCTGCAAATTGGGGTATGAAGGATAAGCCAACGCCCATGACAAGGAGTGCTCCAAGGGCTAGGTGCTTGAGTTCGGTTTTGCTAAACCAGAAAACTTTGGCTGTAGGTATGGGCAGGTAGGTGACGGTGTACTTGTATGCAGGTTCTGCTTCTACAGTAATTGGCGGTTTCTCCTCGCGAGGAGCCTTTGCCCTCCAGTACTCTGGGCAAGCATGGTTTTCTGGAAGTCTGTGCTCGGAGCAGAAATATCCATTGCAGTAGGAGCATTTGAAGGGTAGAACAACCTCTATCCCGCAGTGTTGGCATTTCGCCGTTTTGTCCAACTTCCCGAAGGTGGCTAAACACTTGGTTGGTTTTTGGAGTTTAAATGTTTAGCCTCATTCTTTGCGTTTTCGTGGTATGGTTCGCTATTTTTGGCATATGGCGACGTGTCCTTTTAGTTGCGGGTTTGTTTTTATGGTGGAAACGTTTAGTCCAGACTTGTTGAGTAAGTTCGTGAAGCGTTCTTGGGAGAATTTCTTTTTCAGTCCTGTTAGGATGACTGCGGATTGGGGTTTGCTGACTCTCTTTATTTCTCGGAGGGTTTTGAGGGGGTTTGGCATGTTTTGTAGGATGGTTACGGCGAAAACGTAGTCAAAGGTTTGGTTTTGGAAGGGTGTGTAGTCGGCGTCTGCGCGGATGACGGCTGCGTTGGGTAGTTTTTTTGCGCGTTTTTTTGCTTCTTGGAGGATTTTTGAGGAAATATCTATGCCCACTAGGAGCTTTGTTTTAGCGGTTTGTTCAAAGAGGAATCCTGTTCCGCAACCCAAATCCAAGACAAGATCGTTTTCTCCGGGTTTCGTGTTGTTTAGGGCTGCTTTTATTTTTGCGTTTTGTTCTTCTGCGTATTGGATGTCATAGACTGGAGCTAGTTGGTCGTAGTGGCGCAGGGCTTTGCGTTTTTTGTTCCATTCTCGCATGTTTCTCAGAAGTTTTATCTGTGTTTATTCTTCTAAAGATTGTTGGCGGTTTGACGTGTCTGACCGAAAGCCCGTTGTTGCTTTGCAGAATCCTGGTGTTAAGAGGGCGGCTGAGTTTATTAGGGAAGCTCTTTCTGGGCGGAAGGCTTTGGTTATTGTTGGTAATTGTTGGGTTGATTATCAGGGGAGGGCGAGTTCGAAGCTGGAGCCTGGGGAGCGTATCGTCCTGATTAAAGGAGACGGTTCGGTTCTGGTTCATCGTCCTGCTGGTTATGAGCCTGTGAATTGGCAGCCTTCTGGGTGTTTGTTTGAGACTCGTGTGGTCGGCGACGTTTTACATGTTAGGGCTATTCGGCGGCAGCCTTCTGAGTCTGTTAGGATATCTTTTGACAGCATTTATCTGGTCTCGGTTTTGAGTTTGGTTGACAAGGGGGAGTTTTCCCTCTACGCTAGCGAGGAGGATATGCAGAGGGCTATTTTGCTGGAGCCTTCTCTTTTGGAGCCTGACTTGAAGCCTATCGCATATGAGAAGAAGGTTGAGCCTGGGTTCGTGGATGTTTACGGCATCGATGGAAATGGAAAGTTTGTGGTGATTGAAATCAAGCGGAAGACGGCGGGGCGTGAGGCGGCTTTGCAGTTGGCTAAGTACGTGGATTCTGTTAGGGCTACTGTGAGTCGTGAGGTTAGGGGCATACTTGTGGCTCCTCGTTTGTCTAGGGGTGTTCAGAGGCTTTTGGTTTCTCTGGGGCTGGAGTTTAAGTCTCTTGATCCGAAAAGGTGTGCCGAGGTTTTGCGTAGGTCTGAATCCCGTAAGCTTGCTGAGTTTTTTGGGGAAACCTAGTTGGCTTCTTTTTATGTTTGTCGCAGGAATTCTGGTGAATGCAAAGACTGTGGCTTCTGCATTGAATATTTTTCTTGTCCAGGCGTTGGGAAGCCTGCCATTGACCGTTTTGAAACAGCTTGCATGGACTGTGGCGTTTGTCTTGTGGCTTGTCCCTACCAAGCTGTTGAGCGTATAGTGGACACGGTTCCTAGGAAGCATGTTACCATCAGCGTTGATGGTCAGCCTTTTGCTGTGCCTGAGCGTGTTACTGTTAAACGTGCTTTGGAGTTGCTTGGGTTGGAGTTTGGGAAGTTTCCTGGTGGAACAGAGGTTTTTGCTCCTTGCGGGACCGGGGGTTGTTTTGCTTGTGCCATGGTGGTTGATGGGGAGGTTAGGCCTGCTTGTGTTACGGGTGTTCGTGATGGTATGGTTGTTAGCCTAGATTTGCCTGGGGGTTATGTTCAGCTCAGGAGGGTTTCTGGTTTTCAGCCTCATCCTGTTGGGGGTGTTGGTACGCCTTGGTGGGTTAAGAAGAGTGGGCGGGGATGGATTGAGGTTGCTTGTTTTGCTCATGGCTGTAATTTGCGTTGTCCTCAGTGTCAGAATTATACGGTTACGTATGGTAATGTGGCTCCGGCTTTGACGCCTTTGGAAGCGGCGGCGACTTTGACGGCGCAGCGGAGACGTTATGGTGTGGATCGTATGGCTATTTCTGGTGGGGAGCCTACGCTGAACAGGGCTTGGCTTGTCAGGTTTTTTGAGGAGTTGCGTAGGTTGAATCCGGATGAGTGTGCTAGACTTCATTTGGATACTAATGCGACGGTTTTGACGCCTGAGTTTGTGGATGGTTTGGTGGAGGCTGGGGTGACTGATGTTGGTCCGAATTTGAAGGGGCTTAGAACAGAAACCTTCATGAGGATAACTGGGATTGCTGATGGGAGGCTTGCTGAGCGATACCTGAAGAACGCTTGGTCTGTTACGGAGTATATTATCGACAACTATTATCCCGAGCCTTTGTTTATTGGCGTCGGCATTCCCTACAACAAGTTTTTCATAACTTTGGAGGAGGTTCGTGAGATGGGAGAAAGAATAGCAAGCATAAATCCTAAAGTGCAGGTTTGTCTCCTAGATTATTTTCCTACTTTTCGTCGGGTTGGTATGGAGAGACCGTCTGTGGCTGAGATGAGGAAGGCTAGGGAAAGGCTGGTGGAAACTGGACTGAAAACAGTGATAGCTCAAACAACAACAGGACACATAGGACCATAACTTTTGTTCACCTAGCCTGTAGAATGAACCTACCCGCAATGCCCACTTTGCTTAACGTCTAATTAGTAACACAAACGTGCGACATATCAGAACCTTCGTGCGCAAAGTTAGTCAAGGCTAGATAAGAAAATTTCTTTCGGCATACTGTCGATTAGAAATAGTTTTTAGGTAAGCCTGAGTATTACTGCTTGAATAAAAATGCCCCATAACTTACTTATCAAGTTTGAAATTGAATTGGAGGAGAAATATAAAAAGATCTTAAAGCCAGCGGAAGTGGTTAGAGGAGAACCTGCAAAGTTGATTCTATACGTAACTAATGTAGGGAAAGAAAAATTTCCCGGTGGCACAATCAAAGAATTAAGGGCTGAGTATGGACTAAAAGGTCTTAGAAGAGTAGAGCATACGCTGACACCCCCTTCTCCCTTAACATGTCCTCCATTAAGTCCGGATGAAACCCATAAATTATATTCGTGGGATTTGTCTCCAGATGATGAAGGCATTGCTCGCATCGTATTAATAGTGGAGGCAGAGGACAAACAGCCGATTAACGTTTATCAGACTCCAAAGTCTCCTATAGGAGAGAACGAGTGGTCCAATTTCTTTTATGTAGTTAGTCGTGAACATGTCTTGGAAATTATGTTATTACAAGAACTTTTGAAGCGAAAAACATAAAGTTTTACAATTAGATACGGCCTAATTAGATGTAGATTTGGAGGGCTTTGATGGCGACTTATATGGAGACGGAAAAGGAAGAACTGGCATTAAAAACAATGGGAGTATTTATGGAAGAAATCGTATTGACTCCCGAGATGAAGAAATTCGTAGAAGAGTGTATAGACGAAAAGCTAAAGGAAGCGTTAGGTTTGGTTCCCACAAAGAAGGCGACGATGATGGGAAGGCGACATCTTTATGATGTTTGGGTAGGACTTTTATCTTTCGTAACTTTCGCTTCAGCTTATTTCACTGCAGCATCTTTTCTGTCATTCGTTCCGGGAGTTCTGGTTACGTTAGCATGTATCATAACCCTAGTATTGTTTATGATTTCTAGGTAGATGTTGTTGTCGTCATTCTCTTTTGGAAAAATAGCGAAAAAGATAAGAGAGAAGCCTGAGACACTAGAGGGAGGTTTGTGGACGATTTTTGCCTTGTTCTTTGGGATATGCACTTTCTATACAAATAAAGTAGACGAACTCACGATTATTGGAGTGCTACTTATTCTTCTTGTGACAGCGACACTTTTTTGGTCTTACTCAACATAACCAACGTTAAGCAAGCTTTGTTAAGAACTGAAAAGATTGTTAACTGCACACGTAAGGTGACTTAACTCAGATTAAGACAAACGAATCTATGACTATCTTGCTCCAAATTTTACCCTCAACTCATTTCATCCCTTTTTCAAAATTCTGCGTTGTTGTTATCTTACGTAGTATGGGTGTCTATCCTTCTTCAGCCTAGTTAAAATGTTAATCAACAGAAAGTCAAATTTCTTACCCCATAGAAGCCATTTTAAACCATGATAGAAACGCAGAAACTCCAGTCCTCTACTGGTGGTTCGATAAAAATTTTCACCCTCCTCCTTCTCCACACTAACCAACTTCAAAACCACCATAGCAGGCATGTACTTCTCAAAAGCCTCACGGTCTAAGCCGCAGCCAGCCATGACCTCAGATTCTTTAGAACCTAATGCGGCAGCCCGAAGAATATCGGCAACAACCTCAAACTCGCTTCTCTTCCCTGTCATCAACGTACCGCCAACATGAAAAGACTTGCCAACAACTATAATTATTATTTCAAACCAGACAATATGACAAAAACGATGCTAACAGAGATGAACTTCAAATACTAACCGCAAATTCACAACCTTTACGTCTAAGCCAAGCGCAAACACCAAAAGACAACAAAATGAACACAATGGTCAAATACGTAACCGCCACAATCTGCATCCTAATCGCAGCCTACAGAGCCTGGCTAGTCATAAACACAACCTTCCACCTAGAAGAATGGTTCGAAAAAGAACCCATGTGGAAAAACATCTTCACCCTCCTCCTCATCATAGGCATAATCGGCTTCATAGCCGGCATATTCGAAGTAAAAAGAAAACCCTAACTCACGTAAAAAGGATGCACATCCTTCTTAACTTTCTCCACTTGACCCAAAATGCGCATCAACAAGAAATCGTCGTCCCTACCCCACAAAAGCCATCTCAAGCGATGGTAAATATTCAGCAACTCTAGCCCCTTCTTAGTTGTTCGATAAAAACTTTTATCCTTCTCCTCCACCCTAAGCAACCCCATTTCCGCCAAAGCAGACAAAAAATTTTCCAAAACCACACGATCCAATTTGCATTGATCCATAATTTCATCTTCCTTCGATCCCTTAGCCGCCACCCTAAGAATCTTAGCAACTACTTTGAATTCGTTTCCCTTCCTCGTCTTCAGCACCGCCAATGCAAAATCGCATACTGAAAATACGCTTGCAAAGATTTTAATGGTTATTTCAATCTCGCTAATATGACAAAACAGATAGTAGAAACTTCTAGAACAGCCTAACCCTTCAAATACTCTGTAATCCTCCTCTGAAAAAGTGCATCCTGAAGCAGTCTGCTCTTCTCCACCCACCTTTCCAGCGGAATTTGGAACCGGCTAGCGATTCTGGCTAAAGCCTCTTCCAACGTGTTATATTTTAACGGCCTTTGCCTCATGGCGTTCCTCACGTTCTCCCTCACTTGCCAAACCCCAACAGGCATGATATAGCCCGGATGCGCCCCCCTCAAAACCACCACAGACGCTTGCCTCCTCTCCTTCACCAGCAGCTCCCCAACAGCCAAACGAGCCGCGTAGTAGCAACCACCAACATCAGCGTACGTGGTGCGGCCGTCGAAACCCTCCCAATCAGAAAACATAACCACACACTCGCCGCTAGGGTTCCAAACCGTGCCCGGGTACCAAGCTTCCATGGCCTCGTAACTCCAAGCCCTAGGCATCACCAAAACCTCGAATCTGTTGTCCAAATAATGAGACTCGTAGACGCGGTACTCGTTAACTTCAGGAAAAGCCTTAATTTTTTCAATCATGTCCTTAGAAATTATGCTGTCCACAGCCGTTATGCTCCATCGGGTAGGAACCAAACGCCTACCATTCTTCAGTCCGAAGGCTCCTACGCTGAAGGCCCGCTGAATCTTAGTTACCAACACGTCCTTCTCGTACAGGGTAGTAACAGCCTCAGCAGCCTTCAAGTCTGTATCTCCATAAGCCTTCTCAATCTGATGATCCCAACGCGAGGTTGAAACACTCAGGTCCCTAATGACCGCGGAAGGACCAAAGGGCTGAACCTCGTCATCCAAAACAAAACTCCTACGCGGCTTGTTCTTCAAAGCCAACTCAACATCCACCGGGCCAACAGACAAAGCAAGCTCGCGAGTCCGGTCCATAATCTTCCCAGCCTCCTCAAACTTCTTAACATGAACCCTATGCTTCCCCCGAACAAGCAAAGACCTGAAACCCACAATCTCGTCGATGGATTTCCCAAACCAAAGCTCAGGCAGATCGTAGAGGCTCGTGTCCTCGTGAACCGGAGGAACCAAAGGACCCGCATACACGTAGGGATAGCCAATCCTACCCACAAAAACGCCTGGCGGAGAGGCACCGTCCACATCTGTGCCCCTTATGAGCGGAAACGTCCTAAAATAGGATTTCAACCTAACAACCAAGGGACATCTGGTTTTGCCACATAGAAACTTGCCACCCTTACAAGCCACGCAAAGACCCTTCCCCCAAGCCACCCCAGAAGCCCTAGCCACCAAATCATCTGCAATGTAGTTAAGGTCCGCTGAAAGACTAGGGTCATCAAGAAGTTGAAGTATCCAAGGGTTGTCCTTCCAAGTTACCCTTGGCTTCCTCACCTGACCAACAATCTTACCCTTTCTTTTCCCCTTAATCAGTTTTCTCATGTTTACGCCGCCGGCAACACCACTTAATAACTTTGATTATGAACTTAAAAATAAGCTGAACTGCAGTCCTACCCCACAAGCATCCGCATCCAAAAACCTCTAGTTCCCTTCCTAATCCCATCAACAAAGAATAAAAACAACAACCCAAAAAGCACAGACCCAACAATAAGGCTTGAGACAGCGATTAGCACCTCTAGATGCAGTTGGGCGCTCTGAGTGAGATAAAGGTCTTTATCAAAGTATTTAACGCCGAAAAGCGTGGCGCCTCCTTCCACAGCACTCGATATGAACATGGGTGGCGAAACTTCGATGAAACCTCTTTTTCTGAAAAACTCGTGTATAAACTTCAGAACCTCACTTCTTATCTTCAAGATGGTAGTCATTCTTTGACTTCTAAGCCAAAGATGTCGAACATCGCGCCGAAACTCTTCGCTCTGGTCCTTCGTAATTGGAAATGTTTCAGCTAGCCCAACGATCTTCAACAGATCCACGGATACTTCAAAACCTCCGGGGGCACGCTGGTCGCTTCTCACGGTTCCAGTCAGCACGACAGAAGATTCGATGGTCACCCTTTCAGCCTCAGTCCAAGCTGGACTTCCCCTCTTGACGATGCATTGGACGATACCCGTGGCGTCCCGTACCACGACGAAAATAACGTCCTTGCTTTCCCTTTTTCGGTAGACCCATCCCCTAATGTCCACTCGTTTACCTTCAAGACGACTAGCCAAGATGTCATCGGATCGGTGTGAAGGGCATATCTCACCATCTTTCATCCTTAACTTTTGCGCACAAGCCTAAAATACTTACTCACACAGGAGTGGAGTTACATCTAAGAGATCCAGTACTTCATCAAATGATAGCGATGGTGGGGTCTGAAGTTCCTTTGCACGATCTCTAAGCGTTCTCCTCGAATTTCTACTCGACTAATATTTGCTGTGCCAACGCCCGCACGCTCGGCGAGGGCTATATAGCCTACCTCATAAGGATTGAAGCCCATAACTAAGGCTCCTACAGCGTCTACAGAGACCGAACATGTGCCTGCAATTGCTAGGTTCATTCTCACCGGATAACCATTAACTGGTCCTTCGCCTTCCATACCGACGTGGCCGTCGATCACCGCTAGGTGAGGTTTCACATGTTGAACTAATCGAAGAACGTTTCTATGAAACTCAGGAAGAGACCTCGTAAACTCTTCATCGCTCATGTCAGAAGGATACTTTCCACCATGGATTTTAACACGCTCCCATGGACCGGTCGCTACGCCGATCATGTTTTTCAAGGATAAAGAGACGATCCCAAGATCGTGGGTTTTCAATACGGGCACGCTAACGATATAGTCAAACTCAAAAACGTTTTTGGCGATCCAAAAATCTTCCTCCCATCCAGAAAAGGGGTTAATGATGCGAATTGGCGTTCCAGGGCATTGATTGAAGTCGATCAAGCAGAGGTTCTTGTAGTCTTGAAATTGAAGGTAGTGATTGTTGCGATACGCATCCCAGGTGCTTCCATTAGATGTGCCCTCACCGACTGTTATTTCCCTTGGATGATAATGGAAGTTAAGAAAGTCGATTATGGCTTTAACAGCTCCTGGGTTTGTTACAGCCCCTGTTTCCCAAGCAACTTTCCATGCGGTAACGAGGTTTGGCTTTATTAAGACTTTTCGTCCTGCAAAAGAGACGTCTATTTCGTCCCTAATCAGGTCTAAAGCCCTTAATGTATTGCGGTAAGGGTCGTCGCCTCTGCTAATAGCCACCGAAGTGTTCATTTTGACTCAGGCAGTTTAAAACCAAGCTTGGAAAACGATAAAAGCATTCCCATTGATAATAAGGTTGAGGGCTACAAATTGGTTTCAGCATGTGTCTTAATCTACTGCGATGCAGGAAAGTTCCCTGCCGTTCTGAACGAAGTTAAGAAGTTAGCTGGAGTTAAGCGTGCTTTTTCGGTGCTTGGTCGATGCGACGTAGTGGCTGAAATCGAAGCTGTAGACGTTAAAACACTCAGTGAAATCACGTGGAAGATTACGAGATTGCTTGGTGTAACGGCCACCGAAACGCTGATGGAGGCATTGATATAGGAGGGGTAAGCATGGTAAACGCGTGCATCTTGATCAGGTTCGTCCCAGAGAGGGGAAAGACGTTCTCGAAGCAGTCAAAAAATTTAAGGAAGTCAAAAAAGCGTTCATAGTCCTTGGACGCTATGATGTTGCTGCCTTCATCGAGGCGCCAGACTACGAAAGTGTATCCAACCTATCGGCAAAAATAAATTCGCTCAAAGGAATTCGCCGTAGCGAAACGTTCATCGAAGGATGACATTTAATTTTCCTCATCTTTTTTATTTTATTTCATCGGAGAGGTTTACTTCAAGAAACGGAGTATCTTAAAGTAGAAACTTCAGCTTACTTATACTTAAAATCGCCGAAACTTGTTGGCGATTGAGATGAACTCCGCATCTTAACGTCGATGGATTATGAAACTATCTGAGTTCAAGCAGGTCTCATTTTCTCGATGTGTATTCTAACTCTTGTACTACTACGTATTCCCTGGGGTCAACTAAGCGATCGCATCGGACCAACAGCAACTTTAAGGCTAGCGAGTATGAGAAAAGGCTGATGAGAGAAAGTGAGGAAAAGGAAGCCATAAGAGATGCTGAATGATTCTTCAATTGGGTAAAAGAGTGACATCGGTTACAAAAATTCGAAAAGACGACAAGAAGCAAAAACAGCTCTTTCCCAAAAATAAGCGTATTCTGGTCTCAAAACAATCAAAACTTGCCACTTAAAGATGAAGTCTCTGACCCTTTGAAGTTTCCAATGCAGGCAGCATCTTCAGAAATGTCAGTATGTTTTAGATTTTCAAATGACCCCGGTGACTTTAACCTCTTTCTTAGCCTTTTTCCTAAGCCAAGCTGTTATGAAATCTCTTATCTCGCTCTGGTTGTAGGGATCTCGCCAAGCAGCTTCCAAAGCCTCACAAATGTTTGGTCCGCCAACCAAACCGAAGTAATGGAGAGCCTCCTGGTAAAGCTGCTCCCTATCGGTGTCGCTGATATCCACATGGAACCTGATTCCGCTCAAAACCTCGTTCAAAATAGTCGTAAAAACAAGCCTGCTCAACCTTCAGTTCCCTCAAACAACACCATTACAGAATCGTAACGCAAATACGTTTCCCTCTCGCAAAACAAATAACGTAGCCTAGTCAAAAAATAATTAGTGGTCGGTGATGATGGAATCTGACGTTGAGGTATTGTTCAGGGATGCAGAAAGCCTCTATGAGGAAGCGTTGAGAGACCTTGAGGCAAAAAGGTTGAGAAAGGCTGCAGAAAACGCGTGGGCGGCGAGACTTAGGGCAACAAATGCATTAATACTGTCGAAAATGGGTAAAATGCCTGAATACGTGCCTGAAACGAGAACCATGTTGGAGGAATTGGCTATAAAGTATCCTGAAATTGAGCTGTTGGTGGGTCGATTTTACACAGGCGAAACTTTTCTGCACGGCCACTGCTTCTACTTGGGGATGTGCCCTCCAGACGCCGTGGAGCGCAGAGTTCGTGAAACTTGGAAGTATATAGAGGATGCAAAGAAACTAGCTGGTGTTTAGTATTTAAGAGATAAAAGAGAATTATAAGTAATTTTGTATATGACATTTAGAACGTTGTTTTTGTTCCCGATTCTACTTGTTTCGGAGAAACCAGCTATACCAACGTCGATTTGGCTTTGGTTTTTGCTACTAATCCTAAGCTTGCTCTGCTCGGGCATGGCTTATCTTTTTGGTATAAAGCCTTAGAAGACGTTTCGCTAACAAAAGTTGGGGTTTTTCTTTTCTTTCTACCCGTCGTCTCAGTTTCGGTTGCCCACCTAATCTTATTGGAGTCTTTGGACGTCTCCTTCGCAATTGGAGCCTTTTCGTCATGCTGGGAATAATCATAATACAACGAAGCTGATTCTAAACCAAAGAGAAGCATTTTGAGTTAAGCCTTGAACCACTTAAAAATGAGGTATCGTATTCCTTCTGCTTCCAAGTCGGGTACAGCTATTATGAACCGCTTTCTAACGGTTGTAGCCAGTCTTCCAGTCTTCACGATGTCGGTGGCCGTGACCTCGTCCTTCGTTTTCTTCACAGAAACCATATACGGGGCGTGGTCGACGCCGGGTCCGTGCTTATATACGGCGAAGTCGCAACCATACTTTATGCCAGGCGTGACGATGAGCCCCTGATCGCGCAAGTCTCGATAAACCGCGTACTTCAGGTCGAATTCCTCGTAAAGCTTTCGTGCTGACCTTCGCAGTTTTTCGAAGCTGACCTTGGTCCTTTTCGGGCTCTCAGATAGAGTGATGACTCCTTTCTCCATTAGGTATAGGCCCTCCATGAGGTCGAGAATAAGGGGGACGTCGAAGTCCGCGATCTTAGGCTTGGGAATGCCTACGGGTTTTCCGTAAAAACCAAGCCTGTAAAGCTCAGACCCCTTCTTGGGGTCCCATACTACAAGAAAGTTTTCAATGAACTCAGCCTCGATTTTCTTAGACATCTAGATTCACTCTAAATGGTGAACGCCAGTATGCGAGCCGTGTCAGAGGCGTCCTCAGCCTTGTCGGCGGTGTCCTCCAGGATCTGGGCCACGTCCCTCAAGAGAAGCATCGCGGGAATATCCATATCGCTGTTGACGATCTTCACTTCCAGCTCTCGGTAAAGATCATCCACAATTTTTTCAGCCATCTCAACTTCTCTAGCTTTCTCTAGAGTCTTAGACGCACCGTAATTCAGTGTCATGGCGGTTTCTCGAAGCTTGGAGACTGTTTCAAACACCGCGCTCGAAAGCTTCGTCAAGCCCTCCTTTATGTCTGTAGACACTCTCCATCCCCTCTCCATAATTTCTAGAAGTCTAAAGGCTATGCCCTCGTAAAAGTCCGCGATCTCACTTGTGAGGTTGGTGAAGCGGAGAAAGTCTTCTCGGCTCATTAGAATAGCTCCTATCTCAGCGAGTTCGAGTGAAACCGCGCGTCTCGCAACGTCCACCTCCTCCTCGGACTTCTTAACATCGGCGAACAATTCCCTAGCCAATTTTTTGTCTCCCTTCACGAAACAGTCTACCATCTGCGAAATCTTGCGAGAGACATCCATCACGCTCCTTAGGTGGTCTTGACAAACGCTGAGGGCTCTCCTTTTTACCCGTTCTTCGGTCTCTACTGGAAATACCATTGCCTTCGCCCCGCGAAAGTCTTCATCGTCGCCTACAATAGAATATGACGAAGTCTTAAAAAAGATAGCGAAAGAAATAGGCTCTGCTTATGGTCACGGTTAAACTTTTAGCGCTTGATCAGCTGCCCCAAGTCCTCGAAGTTGATTTTATGACGGAAGTAAGCGTGGAGCAGTTCTGGAAGCTCATCAATCTTGCTTCTAACTTGCCTCCAAGTGTCACGGTCACGTATGGTCACCGTGCCATCTTCAAGCGTTTGATAGTCTATGGTTATTCCCAGCGGAGTGCCCACCTCGTCAGCTCGCGCGTATCTTCTTCCAATAGACCCCGATTCATCCCATTCCACCGTGAAACCCTCATTAATCAGCATTTGGTAAACCTGTTGCGCCCTTTCTGGTAAGCCATCTTTACTCACCAGTGGAAAAACGCTGACTTGTGTAGGGGCAAGTTCGCGTGGAAGACTTAACAAGGCTCGGCCTTCTTTGGTTTTGTATGCGTATTCTAGGGCGATGCAGACCAACCGATCTGATCCGAAACTCGGTTCAACCACATGGGGAATAAATCTCCTTCCTTCCTCTTCCGTCTCTTTGAAAACCTTCATGTCCACACCGCTAAACTGCATGTGACGACTTAGGTCGTAGTCTGTTCGATAGTTGTGGCCTGAAACTTCTACCCACCCCCATCGTTCTAGGTATACCTCTTGGTCAAATCCTTGCACGGAATAATGGGCCCTCTCCCAATCCAATTTTTCGATGAAGCGTTGCTTATCCTCTGGCACTTGAAGTTCCATGAGAAAGCGTTTGGCCATAGCCATGAAAAAGGCTTGCCACTCCGCCTTTATGTATCTCTTGCTCAAGGCTTTCTTGACTGTGACCTCTATGGGTTCCTTTATGCCTTTCAATTTATTTTCTGCTATTATCAGCCTCAAGGTTTCGTTTTCCACTTTTTTTAACAGTGGACATTGGGGATCTTCAGGGTCGATGAAGAACTCGACATCTATTATCGTGAACTCTCTGAGCCTTATGGGACCCTGCCTTGGAGAAACCTCATTTCTCAAGGCGTGTCCAATCTGAACAACGCCGAAGGGAAGCCTTTCCCGTACATTTTCGTAGAGACGTCTAAATTCCACGAAGATTCCCTGAGCCGCCTCGGGGCGGCCATAACCAACAGCTTCTGAATACGGCCCAATTGCGGTGGCGAACATAGTCATGAATTGTTGGGGCTCGCCGAAGTCTCCGCCGCAGTCTGGGCAGCGAACGTTTCGTTTGTTAATTTTGTCCATCAACTCTTGAAGGGTAAGTTTCTCGGTTTCTGTGTCGCTCATTCCCGCAAATTCTTGAAGGAGGTGGTCGGCTCGAAACTTTCGTTTGCACCGAAGGCATTCAACTATGGGTTCCTTGAAATGGTCTACGTGCCCAGAAGCTTCAAACACCTTTCCAGGCATGATTACTGACGTCTCTATTTCAAGGATGCCGAGGGGCCGGATGTAGAAATTTCGGAATTTGTCTTCGATTTTTCTTTTCAGTATGGAACCTAGCGGACCGAAGGTTATGAAGCCGCTGACGCCGCCGTAAATTTCGTAGGAAGGCCAGAAGAATCCTCGACGCCTAGCCATTTCGCTGATTATCTCGAACTTGTCCTTGTCCTGAGTTTTCATGCGCCTTTCCGCTCCACATTCGATAGGGACTTTTACAGACTTAAGGCGTTACTCGATAATAAAGCAAACGTTGTTTTCTGAAGGTAGAATAATGAAATAGGTCGAAAATAAATTTATAAACCCGCATGGCGCATCGAGCTTGAGTGATCTCAGATTTGGACAAGGTCATCTTGATTGAGCGGGCGGTTATAGAAAGCGTTTTGAGTTATGCGCAGATGCTTCATCCCAGAGAGGCTATTCTTCTTTTGAAGGGAAAAGTGGATAAACAAAGAATCTTGGTTAACGACACGTGGATACCGCCGCTGGCAACCCATGGAAACACCTTTTCCACCTTCCCGTTGCACATGCTTCCAATGGATTTTTCCATCATAGGAGTGGCGCATTCCCACCCGTCAGGGGCTCTGCGTCCTTCCGTCACGGACTTGAACAAGTTTTATGGCAGGGTAATGGTCATAGTCGCCTATCCGTATCGATCAGAAAAGAACATTGCAATATTTGACCGTGAAGGAAATCGATTGAAATATGAGATTGTTTAGGTTTATTTTTCAATTGAGTATCAAATAATGTGGTTGGCTACTTCGGCTTCTAGCATTTTTCCCTTTTCATCGATTTTGAACTCCAGCATTATGCGGTCTGTGATCTGCCTTTTGGTGTTAAAAACCTCGTGGCAACTCCCACATTCAATATCAGACTCTAATTCGACGGCGTACCATGAAGCATCCACATAACATCGCCCACATCTCGGACATCGGAAGACCGAAACATCCAACCAAACCCTCTCACTCATAGATTTTCCCTCATCAAATTTTAACATCACCCCTATTATACTGTGTTCATTCCAGCAAATACAGAAGCCCCGTGTGAAAGTTTTCCAACGGCAGTTAATGCGTTAAGTTATTATAATCTTATTGCTGATTCTGAAGGAGGGAAAAGTTCATGTCAAAAATCAAAGTTGCCTTGGTGGGCGTGGGAAACTGTGCATCAGCACTGGTTCAAGGAGTTTATCACTGCAGAAACATTGAAAAAGAGGCAGACGCTGTGGGGCTGAGACGCCTCTTTCTCGGCGGCTATCATCCCCGAGACGTAGAGTTCGTTTCCGCCTTTGACATCGAAGCTAGGAAAGTTGGAAAAGATTTGTCTGAAGCCATCTTCTCCCCTCCCAACAACACCCTGAAATTCGCGGATGTCCCAAACTTGGATGTTCCAGTCTTGAAAGGTCCGGTTCTGGACGGCGTGGGCGAGTTTATGAAAAACTTAGTGAAGATCGACGCTTCTCCGGACGAAGACATAGCTAAGAGGCTTAGGGAAAGTGATGCAGATATGGTTATTAACTTACTTCCCAGCGGAGCCGTAAAAGCTTCTGGCTGGTATGCAGAAGAAGCCCTGAAAGCTGGATGCGCCTTCGTAAACGCCACACCAACCTTCATAGCCAGCGACGCCGCTTGGGGCAAACGCTTCGAAAAAGCTGGACTGCCCATAGTTGGAGACGACTTAGAAGATCAGGTGGGTGCCACGATTCTTCACAAAGTCCTCTTGAAAATGTTGGCTGATCGAGGCGTTCGGGTTTCTGAGACCTATCAACTCGACGTAGGCGGCGGAACAGAGTCCCTTAATACCCTTGAGAGGGCGAGGGAAGTTAAAAGAATCGTGAAAACAAAATCTGTGGAAACGGCCTTGCCATACAAGGCTTCTGTTGTGGCCGGGTCCACCGACTACGTTGACTTCCTAGAAAATCGGCGAGACAGCTACTTCTGGATCAAGGGTCTCTACTTCGGAGGAGTTCCCATGCAACTGGACTTGAGGCTTAACTCTGTTGATGCCCCAAACGCTGGCTCCGTCATGCTAGACGTTATACGGGCCGTCAAAATCGCCCTAGACCGAGGAACAGCTGGTCCCCTTCTAAGCGTTTCAGCCTACGCCTTTAAGCGTCCACTGCAGGCGATGTCGTTGGAAAGGGCTGAGCAAATGTTTGAAGATTTCATTCTTGGAAAAGTGGAACGCTAGCCTTTTTCATGTCATTTTTGAAATTTCCGCTTGCAATTTCTTTGTCATGTCAAACCTTTTTTTCATTTCCATTTTTATTTTATCAATGATTTTCACGGGTGTGGGGTCCACGTTTTGCAGGATTGCCAAATAGACGCTTATGAAGTCTCCTATGCGCAGGACGGAGAACATTTTAGCCAGCTTTCCTTTTCCACTTGCATGGATTTCCATAACCTTCTTGGCTTTGTGTAGCGCCAAAGACTTGGTGGCTTCTATTCTGTTTCGGATTTCAGTGGACTCGTTAGGGTCTCGGATAAGTATAACGGAATAGTTTTTTGTGAGCGCCTCAGAGGCTTCCCATCCAACGGTTTCGTTGTGGTTGAGTTCTGGGAAAACATCGTGTTTGCTGGGAACCTTGCTGTTTTCGTTGAACTGGGTTTTCAGTCTGCGGGCTATGGCTTGGTACTGCCTAAACCCATAAATTACAGGTATGGTCTCTACCAATTCTAGTGCCAACTTCTTTGCCGTGTTATCTTCTGTTGGAATTTCTGGCGAGTTTTCTTCTCCCACCCTTTTGAGCACTCGTATCGTTTCTTCGATGTCTTTCTCTCTGCTGGAAAGAATTCCCATCCTTTCCATGAGGGCTGGGAGAGGGAAGAAGAGGTATGGAATTGCGACTCGTGAAGGTAGTTGGCTCGGTATCGTTATGTGAGGCACTTGAAGTTTTTTGGAAAACAATAGCAGGTGTCCTCCTGAAGTTATGGCTATTACCATGCATTTTCTGCGGATGGCTTCGACGAAGGCGCTGAGGGTTTCTTCCGTGTTTCCCGAGTAGCTATTCACAAAAAACAGCGTATCCTCATTTGCGTAGGCCGGGAGAACATAGTCTTTACACACTTCTACGGGGATGGGAAACTCTTCTCGCAACCAGTCTTGAAGGATTTCCCCTCCTATGGCGGAGCCTCCCATGCCCGCTATTATGATGTTTTTTGGCTTCACTTCTTCCGGCACTCTGATTTGCCTAGCCCTGTTTACAGCGTCTCGGCAATAGTCTGGGGTTTTCATTAAATGACTAAGCATGTCGCTCTTGTCGATTTTTTTAACCTTTTCCGGTTGGTCTAGGAGAGTAACCATACGCGTTTCCCGTCCATAAACATCTATCATATCTTGGAACTTTTAAGAACAGAGGTAAAATCAGCTTAACATAACAGCTTTGCCAAGCCTTACGAGGAAGATTTACGGTGAGATGGTTTTGTCAGCAAGTTCAGGGTTTGCTCCAGTATTTTTTCGGCTACAGCTGAGGCTTTCACTACGGGAAGTACTACGGATGGTATGTTAGCTGACCCCTCAACTCGAATGCTTTTGTTGTAGGTTGGCATGATCGCTACGCAACTGTCGATTACAACCAACCATGATCTCTTCGGATAGAATTTCATTTCATAGCAGAACAGCCTACCATCCTTCCAGAAGAGGGGCTTCACGTCTTGGCAGAATGCACACCAAGCAAGATCATCCACAGACCTTTCCTTGGCACTGTAAACGTTTATTATCAAACGACCCTTCTTCTCCAAGCCTCATCCCATCCCAATTTTCTGGCAACCTTTAGTAGGAAGCTTGATTGTAAAAGTTTATTTAATAAAGATTCTGAGACTTTTGGGTATAAGGAGCCTACAAAATGCAAAAACGTGACCACCAACTTTCCATAGCCATACCCGCTTCACTAGTTTCAGACATCCCCCATCTTCGAGAAAAAACCATGAAAATAGGTTTGGTGGGCAGAGCAGCAGCCATCTTCCGCGTAAACGGAATCATAGTGTTTCCCGACCTCCCAGATGTTGATCAAAGGCGAGATGCCAGCCTCATAGCCACCATTCTCTCCTACATGGAAACACCTCAATACTTACGGAAGCGCTTGTTCAAGATAAAGCCTGAACTGAAGTACGCGGGCATTCTTCCTCCCTTACGTACGCCTCACCACCCCCTCCCAAACAGAATAAAAGATTTAGCGGTTGGAGAACATCGAGATGGAGCCGTTTTGTCCCTGACAGAAAACGGATCGCTGGTGGATATAGGTGTGGAACGACCAGTTTTGATTCCTAACACAAAACTTCCGCTTAACACTCGGGTAACCGTTAAGCTCACTAAGCTTGGAAAGCATCCAAGGGCGGTCTTGGCTACTCACGACGAGATTAAAGCGTATTGGGGTTACCGCGTGACGGTTTCAAATGTTCCGTTTGGACAACTAGTGAAAAACCAGCCTTTCGATTTGGTTATCGCGACTTCTCGATATGGAACTCCCTTCACGGAAGTTGCGGACAAGTTGGCAAGATATTTGAAAAAATCTCACAAAATATTGGTGGCTTTCGGCGCGCCAACGCAAGGGCTGTACGAGATCGTGGCGCGTGAAAACCTTAAACTGGATGAAGTCTCGCATTTCACGGTTAATATTATTCCAAATCAGGGAACTGAAACCGTGAGAACTGAGGAAGCCTTATACGCCACCCTAGCAATCTTAAATGTTATCAACTTCCATCGATAGACTATAAATAGCAGTAAGAAAGCCGTACTGGCTGCGTTTCAGCCAAGAAATGGAAGAACATACGAGATTTAACTGAAATGCGCAGAAACCTCTTTCTCAATTTCCCTGCACTCAAGGCCATGCCTTTCTCCGAATTTTCTGAGACCTTCATCAACGGTATAAAGGGGGAACCTCGTTCTCGTCCAAGCAGCGGCTATTAGTGCGTCAAAAAGTTTCAAACTTCCTTTTTCATCGATGAACAGGTTTTTATCTTCGTTGGCTATTCTGAGGGCTAGGATGGTGTCCCCAAGCGTTAAGTTATAAATTCCAATTCTTTCTTCGAATAGTATCGCTAGGTAAAAATGAGCTAAGCTTTGTAGTTTTTCTAAGCCCTTTTCGGGTGCCACATATTCTCTTGAAAACATTCGGTAAACTGGATAAACGTTTTCTAAAATAGAGGCTAGTGGAATAACTAAAATCTTTTCGGCTCTAAGTCTTTCCATGAATTTGTGGTACACTGAGCCTTCTAGAAATAAACCCCAAACTCCGGT
>LIHK01000017.1 GCA_001399795.1 Candidatus Bathyarchaeota archaeon BA2
GTTATAACTACGATATCTCTGCTTGCCTTTTTCATATCACCCCAAAACTTTGCCCAAAGAATAGGCTTAGGCGTGACAACGCTCCTCTCAGCTACGGCATTTCACCTGGCGCTTCTTAGCGGTATTCCCCCAGTTGGTTATCTGACTCTAGCGGACAGAATGATGCTTTCCATCTACACAATTTTCCTCTACAACCTCTCAGCTTCCGTATACATCATGAGACTTGTAGACGCAAAGAAAACAGAAGAAGCCAAAAAATTCAATAAGAAAGCACTGAAAATACTGCCAATACTGATAATCATCTTAGTAATAGCTCAACTTATCTTCTAAACTACGCAATGCATGCATAACGCCGAAAAACCAACTTTTTCAAGAGTTAAAGTCAATTTCTGGATATTTTTCTGAAAGGGAAGAGGATTGCGTCTTAACCCCGATATTTTGAACCGATATTTGAACCTATCCTAGTTATCATTTTAAAATCTATTTATAAGAAGTTTTTGAGTATGTTAGCACCAGGGAAGAGGTTTGAATCATTGGCTCAGGAGCGGATCTTACGATCTTAAGCTGGATGCCTTTCAGGTCCGGCTAACCAGTAGCTTAAGGTCGTTAGTACTCAATGAACGGGTTTGATTCTAGCCAGATTATACAAAACTCAGCTTGAAATTAACACGTACGATACTCGCTTGCTTAGGGCGGAACGCTGAACTGGAAACCAGAAGGACGAAGGCAAATATTTCGCTGATACACGACTGAAACCATATAACATGTTAACCGATCCGCATGATGGACACCTTGACAATATCCCATAAAAAGTCTTTTGACAACTTGCACAATAAGCGAGATGCCGATTGAAAGCGTAAAGTCCCACGGCATATGTCCCAACTATTTCTTTAGTTGCAGATAAAAGCTCTTTGGGGTCCTGTTCCGAATCGGCGAGCTGTATGACGGCGAGGTGGCCTCCCGGAGTTAATTTATGAAACCTCTCCTCAATGCTTAGGCGCTCCTTCCAAGAAACGTCGGCTTCTAAGGGTAAGGCGACTAAGTCCGTGTAAAAAGGCTGTTCTCTAGTGCCCCGCGCGCGAACCTTGGCCCACCCACACTTTTCTAAATCCAATTCCGCCAGCCTTTTTGCGGCGTCGGCGTCCGGCACCATAGCTAAGGATACTCGAGTTTCAGGCTTCTTTGTGTACCTCTGAACATTATGGGAAAGGTATTTTACTATTTTCTCAGCGAAACCCAAAGTCTTGTCGTCTTGATGTAGAGGCTTTCCGAAAAATGATTCAATTGTTTCGTTCAATCCTATGAAGCTGACGAGGCGGGAGGCGTTTTCAAGTCTGAAGTAATGGTCGCCATCGGCTTTTTGTGTGAAGAAGGGGAGGAGTTGCTCTCCTGCGCGTTGTTTGAGTGTGTGGTATTTTATTTCTAAGGCGCGTAATGCCATTTCCAGTTGCTCGTCTAGGAGGTCGAAAAAGCGGTTTTCCTTTCCTTCTGCTTCGTATGACAGCCTTGGCAAGTTCATTATCACGTTGTCGATGTTTCCCGTTTGCAGGGTGTCTAGCTCCCAGTCTTCTTTCCAGTCGGCGGCAAATCTGCATCCTGTCGCGGTGTAGGAAACGTGCTCTTGCCCTTTGTGGCAAAGGTTTGCAAAGTATGGGAGACCTTTTTCGGCTGCAAGTTTGTGGGCCTTGAAAAGGAGAGGTTCGCATTCCCTGTTTTTGAGGGCTTCTGGTCGTATCTTTATGATTATGCTAGGGTTGAAAACGGGTTTATGCTTGTCGTCTTCAAACATCACTTCTAGGAGGAGAGAAGCAATTAGACGGCTTTCCTCAACAAAATCCCCGTAACAGCCCATTTTCCTTCCGCTAGGTCCAATAACCTCTTTTTCTTTCAGAAAGTTGGGAACAACAAATTCCAAACCCAGTGAGGCTTCTACGGGAAAACCTTCATTTGAAAGGGACTGATTTAGATTGAAGACAAAGAGGCGTAGGGCTTCTCTAATTCTCTCTTCTGGAAGGCCGTGGGCAAATGGAGCTAGAAAAATGTTGAAAAAGTCTAACGCCTGTTCTCTGGATATTTCTGTTGAAGCGATTTTGAGAACGTTGGAAGCTGTTAAAAGCTCGGACTCAAAGCTTTTGGGTGGAAGGTAGGAGGGGCCCGTGGAGTCTATTCTTCCAAGGCTTAATCCGTGTTGAAGAAAGAAGCGAAGGTCGTGCATGAACTCGTTTGGTTTCAAAATCCAGCAGCCAAGGTTGTTGAGGTGGAGGGTTCCGGAGAGGTGGGCGTCGGCTATGTCCCTTGGAAGCACATTGAGGAGAGTGTATTCTTCAATCACGGCATCGCCTGCTGCCTTATGAACAGCCTCAACTCCTAAGGATGTGGCGCTTATCGACCTTATTAGCTGGGTGACGTCGAAGACTGGGAGTCCCAAGCGTGTGAGTTTGTGGCGATATTCTTCAAGGCCCTTTTCAATTAGAATTGTGTTGACGATTTCCCGTATGAGGGGGGCTGTGAGGTATTTTGTTTTGAATTCTGATAGGCGGTTTTCCGTTTCTCTGGCTATTTTCTGGGCTAGGTCTACGGGAACGTTTGCCTCTTTGACTAGTGCCTCAACGATTTTGTTTCTGTCAAATTCTTCTATGGCTAAGCGTGAGGTTCGAACAAGCATTTTTCTTCTTTTGAAGAAACGTTCTTCGATTTCTTCTGTGAAGCCCAAGATCGTTCTGCCGAGGTCTGTGAGGCGGTACTCCTTTGTTTCAACGTCGGGCTCTATGAGATCTGCTTTGAG
Organism: Candidatus Bathyarchaeota archaeon BA2; assembly: GCA_001399795.1. Classification (GTDB taxonomy): domain Archaea; phylum Thermoproteota; class Bathyarchaeia; order Bathyarchaeales; family Bathyarchaeaceae; genus BA2. Next base: position 2,786 of record LIHK01000017.1, read on the forward strand.
GAGGTATTTTAGGTGGTAGGCGAATCTTCCAGCGTCTCGGCTGGGGTTTAGTTTCAGGATTTTCATGAGTTCTGTGTAGGATAAGGGTCCTTTTTCGAGAAGCAGATTTAGGATAGTCAGTCTTAGGGAGGATGAAGCAGCCTTGAGGGTTCTTAAGCCTCTCTTTCGTCTTCTAGGCATGTTTGGTTCACCATGCTTAACCTATTATAGTATGGTTCAGTTTAAAAAATTAAAGTAGGATTGTACATGTCGCCTGTAGAAGATAGTGGTCTTTTGTCGGACGAGGAAAAAATTTTATTGTCAGACAAATGAGGAGAGGCTAGAATTTTTCTAAGAGAACACTTATGTAAACCCTGTTCTATGTGATTTTTGAGAGGGGCCGTCGGCTAGCATGGTCTAGGCTCTGAGCCTCGGGCGCTCGGGACGGGAGTTCAAATCTCTCCGGCCCCACCACTCTTGGCTTCTGAGACGTGCTTACGCACGTCGATATATAGTTTGTTTCTGGATTAGCGTTTGTTAGGCGTTGGATTTCTTGTTCTAAGCTTTTTTCACAAATCCTGCTGAGGTTTAAGCCTGTTTCTCTTGCTTTTCGCCAGATTTTAGGGTCGATGCGTATGGTAACAAGTTTCTTCACGGCTTCCTCACCTGGCTATTGTATTTACTGTATTTACAGTCTGGTTCCCGTGTTTTGTAGCTGTTGGATTGCTTGTTTTAGGCATTCTTCGCGGGTTCTGCTTATGTTTAGGCCGAGCTCCTTCGCCGTTTCCCATACCTCCGGGTCTATTCGTATGCTGAACAGCTTTCTTCTTTTTTGTGTCTTTGCTCTTGCATGGACGATTGGTATTCCCACTTTGATCTCTCCTTTACGTTATGTTTTACAGTTGTATATACAAATACAACTCTTTAAAAAGTCAACGTAAATCCATGTGTGAATTTCCATCAAAATCGGCTTTGGAGTTCACATGAACGCTGACCAAGCCATTAAGTAGCGAAAACGCCTCCCTTTCTTAATTGAGGTTGAAATTGGGGAGAGGTGATATTAGTGAGTAAGAAAGCCATAATCATGATCCATCTCGTGGAGGAAAGTGCTGAAAAGGCCAATGAAGAGATCGAGAAAGAAATCTTTGATGAACTTTTGCATTACCCGCAAAAGATTCCTTGGTTAAAGAAGGTTGAGAAGGTCACGGTTAAAGAAGCCTAAAAGAGCGGGATATTTCTCAAGGCAGATCCTAAATGTTATTTGTTTAGTGGTCCGCGTATCTTGGGTTTATACTGCTCCAAAACGCTACCCTTAGGATCCACAAAGACCTTCTCATCTTAATTTAAGATGATGTCGTTTCTATATGTGCTTTTAAGAAAGATAGATGCCAATTATTACTAAAGTTACGTAATCAACTATCGTAAAGCTCAACGGAAGAAGCGACACATCTCGTGTTGTTAACATATGGCTTTGGAGATATGCTTCAAACTTCTCTCTAAACTTCGACGTTGGATATAGTAGCCAAACAGCAATGATCAAGGCCGGTACTACTATTCCCGATAGGAAATAGATTGAAGGCTGCGAATACAGTGTGTACTGGAACGTCAAGTTTATCGAGGTTACGGTATCCGCGAGGTATGTTACCTTTATCAGGTAGTACCTGGTCATTGATGCGGCGTGATGGATGTAGCCAACGTCCACCGGATTTGTCAAACCGTCAATGTAAGATTTGGTTGCTGGACCCATCGCACCGGTGTATAACGTTTTGTCCTTCCAGGCCGAAACTGTTGCGTCCCACCACTGAACCCTAATCTCAAACTTTGAGAACTTCGCGTTGTCCACCGCTGATGTTAGCTTAATACTAATCGTACATACTCTGAACGCGTCTGTTGTCACCTTGAATGCAAACGTGTCGGGGTTAGCATCGCTTGGTGCACCAGGTTGCTGGGAGCCCGCTGGAGTGCCCATGCTTGGCACACATCAGTGGCGTAAATTGTCCAAGAGGCGCTGGTAGCCCCTAAGGTGAATTGTTGTGGCGCGGCCAGGGCGATACAAGCTACTAAAGCTAAAACGATCATTATGAATGCTTTTCATCCCCAGTATTGCCCTCAGTTTTCTAATCAATTTATGTATATTGTGATACGAAGACCGACAAAGGAGCCTATCAGGAGGTAGTATATGGTACAGGCGATTTCCCCGACCCTTGGAGTCCGGAGTCAGAAAACCGAATATATTCCATTTATTGCACTTATACGCCTGTTAATTACGAACTCGATTTAGAAGTTCAATGGACAAACGTAGACTTCGACGAAATCAATGAGGAACTTTGTATATATGGAGGAACGATGGATGCAGAAAACATCAGGGTTGACGTTTGGAACGGCTCCGATTGGGAAAATGTCTTTACTGATCTGAACCCCGGATGGAACAATGTTTCAGTTTCTTCCTATTTGACCTCTTCAAACTTTACAATCAGATTTAAGGGTGGCAACGAAACCGGCGATACTACTCAAAGCAGCTGGAACATAGACGCAACGCTTTTACACGTTTGGACAGAGTATTACGAATACGTGCTCAACATCACAAACCTCAGTTCCAGCACGGATTACCAGGCCAAACTGGAGATCACATCCACCAACGGCATAAGTCGCCTAACAAACTTCACCGCATACCTCCACGATGGAACAACGTCGAAACAGGTTGAAATATCCAACGGGGAAATCACCAAATCCATGGGTTCATGGTACTCCATCACCACGTCAACGACAATCTACCTTTCCCTTACAATCAAGGTTAGTGCCTCTGGAAGCTCCACCGTCGACCTTAGATTACACGTTGTCAAAAGCGGCACAACATCGCCAGAAGCGACTCAAACAGTGACGATCAACCTGACTTAGTGAACGACTCGACAGCATTCAAATCGTCGAAAGCAAGAATCACGTGCATGAGGATGGCACGAGGATGCCGTCCCTCTTTTCCAAAATAGGTAGACTTTTGTTTGTGTTAGGAAGCCGAGGGTGCGGAGCATTTTAGCCAGTTTTTCGAGGCTGGCATTATTGACTTGAATACAAAACTCGTCGTGTTTTAAGTAGGCTTTGTGGTAGTAGGAGCACAAACGTTTGCGGTAAATACCTACTGCCTTAGAAAGGTCCTTGAGGACGTTTTCACCACTTTAGAGAATATACTTTCAATAAAAATGTCTCGCTTAACTTTGTCGGGAAGTCCTATATAAAGGTAAAAGCTTCGTTCAACAAGATGAGAGAGTTATGGCGAGCCTTGAAAGGGTTAAGCTGATCGAGCGTTTACTCAATGAAGCCACCACTTATCTGGAAAAGGGCGATGCTGTTCAGTCCTCTGAGAAGCTTTACAAGGTAGCCGAGGAGTGCATCAAAGCCCTTGCAGAGCGCTTAAACCTCAAAGAGGTTAAGGAAGCCGAGGAGAAAGGCCGATGGACAGTAACGCTTCTCGAAAAAGCCGTCGGGAAACTTGTGGACAAATTAGGCATGGACGTTGAGCTCGGATGGGCCGAGGCAAACTACCTGCACATATGGGGGTTCCATGAAACAAAGCTCGATGAGGAAGATGTTAAGAGAAGGGTACCCATAATAAGAAGGCTTACAGAGCTAACACAGAAAACTTGACATTTGCAAATCAGGGGAATATACTTTTTATTTGGCGCAAGCTGTTTTTCTGAGAAAATATTGTTTTTAACATTCTGCTGCTATTAGCTATTAGACTTCAAATATAACTTGGGGATGTGTGTCCTACTCGTTTCATGAGGTCCTCGTCAGTTGTTAGGAGTAGGATTTAAAGAGGGCCATAGAGGAAGTCTATCTACAGACAGAAAACATCATGAATCCGCTATTTGTTGGTTAACGCCACAACAGTACAAACCATCTTAGAAAATCTGAAAGCAGCCATGCGAATAGACGAAAAAGACAACGTATACAAAGTCGAAGATCCAATGTTGCGAACTCTCCTTCTAACCTCAGAAATAACTTAGGGGGCTAAGTACTTAACAGGGTTAAGCACAAATCTCGGGAAAATTCGCCTTGACTAAAAAGAAAAAAGGGAGTTGCGGGAGACTTCACCATTAGGGTCCAAGAGCAAATCCGGGCGGCTCCACCACACTCTGTCTAAGTTATTTGTTTTCTTGCTTCTGCGAGTAGGTCTGTCAGAACAGCGAAGGCCTTGCTAACATCCTCCATAGCCAACACTATTATCGTGTCAGTGAAGCAGCTCATGGTTTCTTCTATGTTGATGTGCCCCCTTGAAACCGTATTGTAGAAAGCCAGCGCGCATCCAGGCGTATCTATTATTTCGTCTGGACTGCGAATGATAATTGTCGCCAAATTTTGTTTTTTATTGAGAACATCCCTTTCTCGAAACATGGAGTAAATTTCATTGAACAATCTTTGATCGAAAACCAACGTAATTGCAGACATGCCCTCTATGACTTGGAAAAATTCTCCTGGAAAATCAACTAGGCTTTTCCTAATTTTCTCTAGATTTCTTTTCGTTTTCTCAACAGAAACTTTAGCCACATCGGTTCTGATGTTTATGACACTTCCTGCAACAACTTTCGTTATCTTACCTCGCAATGGTTTGTAGCCTGTCTTCGCCCGTTTAACAGAGGTTATTAGGCTTTCAAGTTTAACATGTTGACCCAGAATTTCTTCTACCTTTGGCTTCAACATCCTTGCTATGGCGCTGTAGTTGCCGTAGTCCCTCTGTAACGCGTCTTGCAGTGAGAGGTCACCTTCTATTAGGTTTTGTACGATTTTTGAGATTGAATTGACCATTTCTGGTCACTTCCGCCCAATTTTTTATTAAATTGACCAAAACATATATAAAACTTTCCTTGCACTAACATCGCTAAGCTGGAAGAAGAATGAAAGACACGACCCTGTTAGCATACTCTGGCGGGCTAGATACGTCTGTACTAATAAAATGGATTCAACAAAAATACGATTCCGAAGTGATAACACTCACAGTAGACGTTGGCCAACAAAATGACTTAAAAGCCATAGAGAAAAAGGCAAAAAGCCTTGGAGTCAAAAAGCACTACTCAATAGACGCCAAAGAAGAGTTTGTCACCAACCACGTTTTTCCAGCCATAAAGGCAAATGCCCTATACGAAGGAAAGTATCCAGTGAGCACAGCCCTGGCGCGGCCACTAATTGCATCAAAAATGGTTAAGATCGCTGAGGAAGAGGGGATAAAGGCTGTCGCTCATGGCTGTACTGGAAAGGGCAACGACCAAGTTCGCTTTGACATAACAATCAAGTCACTGGCTCCACGTCTGAAAATAATAGCTCCAGTTCGGGAATGGGGATTAACAAGGGACGAAGAAATAAAATTTGCGAAGGCTAACGGAATCCAAATATCTCCTACAACCAGCCCCTACAGCATAGACCAAAACCTATGGGGCAGATCAATTGAATGCGGCGTCCTAGAAGACCCCAGCCATGAACCACCAGAAGAAGTTTTTGAATGGACCGTTCCACCCGAAAAGGCACCAGACAAACCCGAATACGTCACCATCGAATTTGAAGGTGGTATTCCATGCGCCATAAACGGGGAGAACCTAAACCCAGTAGGCTTAATTCAGACGCTCAACAAAATTGCTGGGAAACACGGTGTTGGACGCATCGACCATATGGAAGATAGACTAGTCGGAATTAAATCAAGGGAAATTTACGAATGCCCAGCCGCCACGGTTCTTCTAGAAGCCCACAAAGACTTAGAGAAAACGGTACTAACACGCCACGAGGTTTTGTTCAAACAGCAGATTGACGCCCAGTGGACATTCCTAGTTTACACAGGCTTATGGATGGACCCGCTGAGGGAAGACCTTGAAGCCTTCATCAATAAAACTCAGGATCGCGTCTGCGGCGAAGTCAAAGTGAAACTGTACAAAGGTGGACTTCAGGTTGTGGGTCGTTCCTCACCCATGTCACTTTACGATGTAAACTTAGCAACCTACGACATTCAAACCACCTTTGACCAATCCTGCTCTAAAGGCTTCATCGAGCTTTGGGGATTACCCACAACCATGTCCAACATTCTGAAAAAGAAGAAGGAAGGAGAAAAGAAATGAAGGGTCCAAAAATAGTTTCGCCCATACCAGGGCCTAAAGCCCAGAAGATCATCAATTTACATAAGAAAGTTATCATGACGACGACAATGGTTCCATATCCAATCGTTGGAAGCGAAGCCCAAGGCGCCCTAGTAAAAGACATTGACGGAAACGTTTATCTCGACTTTTCATCAGCGGTAGCCGTTGCCAATGTCGGCCACAACAACCCTGAAGTAGTTAAGGCTGTTAAGGCACAAGCCGAGAAACTCATCCATTTTGCTGGCAACGACTACTACAACGAACCTCAGGCGCAGTTAGCTAAAGAACTGGTTTCTATTACGCCGGGCAAGTTTAGCAAAAAAGTCTTCTTTTCAAACAGCGGAGCAGAATCTGTAGAATGCGCCTTCAAACTGGCAAGGTGGCATACAAAAAAACCAGGCATGATCTCTTTTCTCGGTGCATTCCACGGCAGAACTTTTGGCGCCTTAAGTCTAAGCTCATGTAAGTCTCTTCATAGAAAACATTTCTTACCTTTGGTACCATCTGTGGTGCATGTTCCCTATGCCTACTGCTATCGCTGCAGCTTTAATCTAGAATATCCAGACTGCGACGTATGGTGCGCCTCCTACATTGAGGAAGTTCTTCAACACTCTTATCCTAAAGAGGATGTTGCAGCATTAATCGCGGAGCCCATCCAAGGCGAAGCTGGATACATTGTTCCGCCGAAAGAGTTCTTGCCAAAACTGGAGAAAATCTGCAAGAAAAATGGCTTCATATGGATAGTTGATGAGGTTCAATCTGGCTTTGGAAGAACTGGCAAGATGTTCGCCTGCGACAATTATGGCGTTCAACCAGACATTATCTGCCTGGCAAAGGCGTTGGCAGCCGGTTTACCTATGGGAGCCACCGTAGCCAGGTCAGAAGTCGCCAATTGGGAGGAAGGAGCCCACTCTAATACCTACGGTGGAAACTTGTTAGCCTGCGCCGCATCCTTGGCAAACATACGCATCATAAAAAAGGAGAAACTTTGCGAAAAGGCTTTCAGTCTAGGCGAACACGCCTTGGAAAGGCTCAACGAAATTAAGGAAGAAAGCAAAATTGTTGGGGATGCCCGTGGAAAAGGTTTGATGATTGGAGTTGAATTTGTTAAGGACAAAAAAACCAAGGAAAACGCTGTCAAGGAAACCGAAAAAATCACTGTTGAGGCGTTTAAAAAAGGGTTGATTCTTCTACCTGCTGGAGCCAGCTGTGTCAGAATAGCTCCTCCCCTCAATATTCAACCTGAACTTCTCGACAAAGGTTTCGACATCTTATCTGACGCCATAAAAGCTGTTGAAAGTGGTTAGTATGTCTAAGCTCTTACGTGGGGGAAGAATAACTTCTGTAAGAAAAGATGTTGCGAAGTTTACTTCTTCCATTAAGAGTGACCAAAGATTATTGAAGCCAGTAATTGAGATTAACGAAGCCCATGTTGCAATGATGATGGAACGAAAAATTATCGAGTGGTCAAATGGCGTTAAACTCCTCCAAGCTTTAAGCGAGGTAAAACCAAAGATGAAATTGAAGTCCTCCCTCGAAGACGTTCACATGGCTGTTGAAGAAGAAGTCACAAAGAAAGTTGGCTCAGAAATTGGCGGAAACCTACATATCGCCAAGAGTAGAAACGACCAAGTGGCAACAGCCATCAGGATGAAGCTACGTGAAAATCTAGTTAACCTGATGACTTCAATGGTTGGACTGCAAGAAGCCTTAACCAAACTAGCTGAGGAACACGTCAGAACGGTTGTTCCGGGTTACACGCATCTACAGCCAGCTCAACCCGTTACCTTTGCCCATTATCTCTTGTCCTATGTGGATGAGCTGGAGAGAGACTTCCAGAGGCTAGAAGAAGCTTACAAAAGAGTTAATTTATGTCCAATGGGTGCAGGAGCATTAGCCACCTCAAGCTTTCCAATAAACCGCGAAATGGTCGCTGAGCTACTTGGTTTCAGCGAAGTTCTTGAGAATTCCATCGACGCTGTAAGTAGCCGAGACTTTGTCCTAGAAACCATGGCGGTTCTCACTATAATAGCTGTGGGCATAAGTCGATTGGTCGAAGATTTGATCGTTTGGAGCTCCCCCGATTTCGGTGTAATTGAGCTTCCAGATCGCTTTTCTTCGACTAGCAGCATAATGCCGCAGAAGAAGAATCCAGACTTGCTAGAGGTTATCCGAGCAAGAATGAGCCATGCACTCGGTAACTTTGTAACATCGGTTACCACCATGAAGGCGTTGCCATCCAGCTACAACCTGGACTTCCAAGAAATTACTCCTCGCCTTTGGGAAACACTGGAAAATATTACCAGCTCTTTGGACGTGCTCTCCAAACTTGTCGCAAACTTGAAGGTGTCTAAGAACGTTTTCAGTAAGCCCCATCTCAGCTTCTTAGCCTCAACGGAACTGGCTAACATGCTCGTTCGAAAGTATAAAGTTCCCTTCAGAACCGCCCATAAAATAGTTGGCTTGCTGATTAGATTTTTAACAGAGCACAAGTTAGTTCTTGATGATGTAACGCCAGAGCTGCTGCAAAAAGTCGCCCAAGATTCATCTGGTATTTCGTTAAACATAAATATGGAAGATATACGCGAAGCCACTGACCCCTTAAAAATTGTCAAAAGGCACAATGTCAGAGGGGGGCCTTCACCAACCGAAGTCAAAAGGATGTTAAAAATTCGAAAAAAGTGGACAGCTCAGGCAAGGTCAAATTTGTTAGAAAGGGAACACAAAATGAAGGAAGCGGAGGACAAACTACAATCCGTAGTCCAATCTTATTCAACTTCAGACAAGGCGAGTATCGTAAAGCTTAAAAGTTCAAAGGGATAGGTGAGATAGGGCTTTGAAGGCACATTTTAGCCCCAACAAATGCGGAAAAGCTGTTCTAGTTTTAGAAGACGGCTCCCACTTTTTCGGTCATGGTTTTGGGGCGGCAAAGAAGGTTTCAGGCGAAATTGTCTTTTCCACGTCCATGATTGGATATCCTGAGGCGCTGACAGACCCCTCTTACAATGGACAGATTCTAACATTAACTTACCCCCTCATCGGCAATTACGGTGTTCCACCCTACGATCTTGAGTTAGGCATTCCATTGTATTTTGAGTCGGAAGGCATCAAGGTAACAGGTCTCGTTGTCCATGAATTATGCCAGAAGCCCTACCACTGGGCATCCACCAAAACCCTAGATAAATGGCTCAAAGATGAAGGCGTTCCAGGCATATACGGAATCGACACCCGAAGGCTCACTAAGAAGCTTAGAACCAAAGGCGTTATGCTCGGAATTTTGCAAGTGTGCGAAGAGGGAGAAGAGCCTAACCTTGAAGAACTCTTGAAGGAAGCTGAGAAGGTCCCAGATCCAAACCTAAGAGACTTGGTTAGAGAAGTAACAGTCAAAGAACCTGTTTATCACAAGGTTGGAGGAAGCAAAGTAGTTGCTTTGATTGACTGCGGCGCCAAATACAACATTATACGAAGCTTCCTGAAACGTGGAATCAACGTCGCAAGAGTGCCCTACAATTTTTCGGCAAAAGAAATCTTGGAATATAAACCAACCTGTGTGGTAATAAGCAACGGCCCTGGCGATCCGAAAAAATATGTTAAAACCATAGAGTGTGTCCGAGAACTGGTTGAGAAAAACATCCCTATAATGGGCATATGCCTGGGAGTTCAGATTTTGGCGTTAGCTATGGGCGGAGACACTTTTAAACTAAAGTATGGACACAGGTCTCAAAATCAACCAGTGCTTGATCTGGAAACAGGCAGATGCTACATCACAACCCAGAATCACGGATACGCTATAGATTTAAACTCTCTAAAAGGAACCAGCTTAGATGTACTGTTCATTAACGCCAATGACAAAACAGTTGAAGGAATAAAACACAAAAACAAACCAGCCTTTGCTTTTCAATGGCACCCAGAAGCCGCGCCAGGTACATACGATACGGAATTTCTGTTTGAAAAATTCTTAAAACTCGCGGGGTTTGTAAATGCCAAAATTTGAGTGGATACGTAAGGTTTTGGTTCTCGGCAGTGGAGCCATAAAGATCGGAGAAGCCGCAGAATTTGATTACTCGGGAAGCCAGTGTCTCAAAGCCCTAAGAGAAGAAGGCATCGAAACCGTTCTAGTAAATCCCAACATAGCAACAATCCAGACTGACCCCCGCTTAGCAGGAAAGGTTTACCTCTTACCCGTCACGCCAGAATACGTCGAAAAAGTCATTGAAAAAGAAAGGCCAGATGGAATTCTCCTGGGATTCGGAGGACAAACAGCACTAAATTGCGGAGTTCAGCTTGCAAAAAGGGGCGTTTTCGAGAAATACAATGTTAAAGTTTTGGGGACACCCATCAGAGCGATAGAAGACACCGAAGATAGAGAGCTTTTCAGGCAGGCAATGATTCGGGCAGACATTCCAATACCTAGAAGTAAATCTGCCACTTCTGTTCAGGAAGCCATTGAGGTTGCTGAGGAGATAGGTTATCCAGTCATCGTTCGAGTGGCGTATATTCTAGGCGGTAAAGGGTCTGGTGTAGCACATAACGAGAGTGAATTAAAGGAGATAGTTAATCGAGCCTTAGTCCAGAGCATGATATCGCAGGTGCTCATCGAAGAATACGTGGGTCACTGGAAAGAAATCGAGTTCGAAGTCCTGCGAGACTACACTAACAATTGCCTAGCCGTCTGCAGCATGGAAAACATTGATCCTATGGGAGTTCACACTGGCGACTCAATCGTGGCAGCCCCTGCCCAAACATTGAACGACCGTGAATATCACTTACTTCGTTTGGCCTCAATAAAGGTCATACAAAGTTTAGGGATAGTTGGCGAGTGTAACATTCAGTGGGCTTTGCATACAGAATCAGAGGAGCACTGCGCTATTGAAGTGAACGCGCGGATGTCGAGAAGCTCTGCGCTTGCAAGCAAGGCAACAGGCTACCCCCTAGCTTACATAGCAACTAAACTGGCGATTGGCTATCTGCTTCCCGAACTAGTTAACATGGTTACAGGAGTTACAACCGCTTGCTTTGAACCAGCCCTAGACTATGTCGTGGTTAAGTTTCCAAGATGGGACCTACAGAAATTCAGGAATGTGGACAGGCATGTGGGTCCGCAGATGAAGTCTGTTGGAGAAGTTATGGCTATCGGGAGGTGCCTTGAGGAAACGCTACAGAAAGCTGTTCGCATGCTGGACATTGGAAAAGTAGGACTGGTTTGTAATCCCGAGGACGAAGACTATGAACCAACAGAGACAATAAAGGATGTCCTAGCCAACCCCACAGACGAAAGACTTTTCAAGATAGTCAAAGCCCTGAAAAAGGGCATTTCAATCAAAGAGATTTACCAACTAAGCGGCGTTGACCCCTTCTTTCTACACAAAATTGAAAATGTCGTTAACATGGAGAAGAAACTACGTTCTATGAGTTTAAAACATGATGATGCCTTAGAAACGATTAAAGAGGCAAAACGCCTCGGATTTTCAGACAGGCAGATCGCTATTTGCTTCGAAACAGACGAAATGACTATACGAAAACTGAGAAAAGAAGCGAACATAGTTCCCGTGGTCAAGCAAATAGACACGCTAGCCGCTGAATGGCCAGCTAAAACAAATTACCTCTACCTAACATACGGTGGAGACGAGGATGACATAGATTTTCAATCGGGTAAAAGCAAAGTTATGGTTCTTGGAGCCGGCGTTTTCAGAATAGGGTCAAGCGTTGAATTTGACTGGTGTGGAGTTAACACCATCTGGGCTCTCAAAAAGAATGGCGTTGAAGAAGCCATAATGGTCAACTATAACCCTGAAACGGTTTCAACGGATTACGACATGTCCGATAAGCTGTATTTTGAAGAATTAACCCTAGAAAGAATTTTAGACATATATGATAAGGAAAAACCCTTCGGCGTAGTAGCAAGCGTCGGAGGACAAATTCCAAACAACCTAGCCCTAAAACTAGCCAATTCTGGTGTAAAACTGCTGGGTACGTCGGGTCAAAGCATAGACCGTGCAGAAGATCGATCAAAGTTTAGCGCTCTCCTAGACCAGCTTAGAATTCCACAACCAGAATGGAGTGGACTAACAACAACACGAGATGTCAAAGAGTTCGCTGAAAAAATCGGTTACCCAGTTCTCATTCGTCCAAGCTACGTTTTGTCAGGGTCTGCCATGAGAGTTGCCCATGCCGAAGACGAATTGGAGAACTATCTCAAATTGGCAACTAAAGTTTCACGGGAACATCCTGTCGTAATTTCGAAGTTTATAGAGAAGGCTAAGGAAGTTGAGGTTGACGGCGTATCCGACGGCGAAGACATACTGATCGGAGCAATTATTGAACACATTGAAGAAGCTGGAGTTCACAGCGGCGATGCGACGATGGGAATTCCAACTCAAACACTACCTAACAGCGTGATGAAAACCCTTGAAGATTACACCTATAGAATCGTGAAAGCCCTTGAAATCAAAGGACCCTACAACATTCAATATCTCGTAAAAAACGGCGTCACCTACGTAATCGAATGCAATTTGCGTGCTTCAAGGTCCATGCCCTACGTCAGCAAAACTCAGGGAGTCAATTTGATAGAACTTGCCACCTTGGCGATGTTGGATAAAAAGTTTAGAGACTATGGAGTCACCGAAATACCATTGTCTATCCGACATGTTGGAGTGAAAGTGCCTCAGTTCAGTTTCATGCGTTTAAGCGGAGCTGACCCGGTTCTAGGAGTTGAAATGCTAAGCACAGGGGAAGTAGCCTGTTTAGGAGAAAACTTTGCAGACGCTCTTTCAAAGGCGTTGCAGTCAGCTGATTTCAAGATTCCACCAGCTGGCGGTTCGGTTCTGATAACAGTTGGCGGCGAAGAGTTAAAGAAGAAGATTGTTCCCTTGGGAAAGGCGTTAAGGAAAATGGGCTTTAAAATTTATGCAACAGAGCATACCGCTGAAACCTTACGTAACGCCGGGGTAAACAACATTTCTGTTCTGCATAAAGTAAGAGAAGTTGGTAAGAAACCAAACATCGTTGACTACCTCCAGAACGGCAAAATAGATTTAGTGATTAACATACCAATGCCGAATCACGCGGGAAAATATTCAGAAGTCCTAAAAGACGAGTACACCATCCGAAGATTAGCTATCGAATTTAACATCCCGGTTGTAACAAACCTTGAGTTAGGTTCAGCCCTCATGAAGTTGTTAGAGCAACGCAACAGAAACAAGCTTACTATCCGTTCCCTAAATGAATACATGGACAGTCTAGCGTGGAAGTTTTGGTGAAAATAAGGCGATAAAAAGTAGGAACAACTAAACTTTGCCATGAAAAGCTTTTCATGCTTCTTTTGAGGGCGCGAAGCGCCATGTACGTTTTATTGAAGTATAACCTAGAGTGCATGAAATAAAAAATTATTTTTTTATACATTCAGGCACGCATTGGAATTTAGCCGGAGAATCTAGTTTAAGCTAGAGTAGCATTTTTAACAAATCTGCCTTTGTCACGATGCCAACAACTTTTCCCTTCTTTGATATCAAGACAGCGGGATAGACCTGTAAAAGACTTGAAATTAACGGTAAAGGGGCGTCTTCTCCAACTTGTGGAAACGCTTCATCCATAATATCTCCAACGGGCAGAGTAGACACCTCAGTCAAGTCTTTACCAGCTAAAACTTGACTTAGCATGGTTTTTTCTGAAATGCTTCCAATAGCATGTTCTCCATCGAAGACTGGAAGCTGAGAATATCCATGATCTGTCATCAACCGTACAGCCTTGGACACTGAGTCGTTTTTCTGAACACCAACAACTTTGGCGTGAAGCACTTCCTCGGCACGAACCTCCGTTTTTATCTCCATGCGTTCCAGCGCATCGAATATGGCCCTAACCTTTGTGTAGGAGGGATCAATCTTCCTTGATTCTAGTTTCGCGATTAGGGACTGGCTTACACCAGCTAACCTAGCCAGCTGTTTCTGAGTCAAATTCAACATTCTTCTTTTTTTAGCAACTTCTTCAAGTGAAGGCAACATGCCATAAAATCGCCCTGACGCGTCTTATATTCCTTTTGGAATAAAAATTTCAGAAAATTATTAATATTAGAATTCGGTGCTAAAGCTCCAAACAAGTTTAGGAGGTATCAGCGCTCAAGAAAATAGAAGCTTCGAAGAAAGAGCGATCAGTAGCAGAGATTAATGAAAAAATAAAGAGTGGAGACGCCCAGGTTTTAACCGCTGAAGAAATGAAGAAGCTGGTGGAAAGCAGCGGCATAGAAGTCGCGTACAAAGAGGTTGACGTGGTTACAACAGGAACCTTTGGAGCCATGTGCTCTTCAGGAGCCATCATAAACCTTGGACACTCAGACCCCCCGATCAAAATCCAGAAAGCTTGGATAAACGACGTTGAAGTTTGCCACCCAGGCGCGGCTGTAGACCTCTACATCGGTGCAACCGTAATGTCTGAAACGAGGCCCTTCGAGTACGGTGGCGGCCACGTGACAGAAGACCTGATCAGTGGGAAAGAAGTTGAACTCAGAGCAACAGCCTATGGGACAGACTGCTATCCCAGAACCAAGCTTAGGACAACACTCACAAAAGATGACTTGAACCAGTTTTACCTGCTGAATTTCCGTAATTGTTACCAACGCTATAATTGTGCAACAAATAGCCGCGACGAAACTATCTACACCTACATGGGCAAGCTTCTTCCTAGGTTTGGAAACGCAACCTTCTCCGGTTCCGGAGGTCTTAACCCTCTGATGAACGACCCAGACTACGAAACCATTGGCATCGGTACCCGCATCTTCTTGGGAGGTGGTCAAGGCTACGTAATAGGAGAAGGAACACAACATGACCCTGGAAACCGTTTTGGCACCCTCATGGTTCGGGGAGACTGTAAGAAGATGAATTCAGAGTTCATCCGTGGAGCAGCCTTCACTAAGTACGGCACAACCCTTTACGTTGGCATAGGCACACCCATTCCTATACTGAACGAGGAATTGGCCAGAAAGACTGCCATACTGGACGAAGAAATCCTAACAGACATAGTTGACTACGGAGTTCCACGCAGGGAACGTCCAAAACTAGGAAAAGTAAGTTATAAGGAGTTAAAGTCAGGCACAATAACCATCAAGGACAAAAAGGTTAAGGTCAGCCCACTTTCAAGCTTAAAAACCGCTAGAAAAATCGCTGAAACGCTGAAATCTTGGATTGAAAACTCTTCCTTCTACTTAACAAGCCCTGTTGAACGCATTCCAACAGACACAATATGCAGTCCGATGAAACAAACAGAGGAAATAGCCTTCGTTAACAGCGTGATGCACCCAGCTGTCACATGCACAGAAGAAGAGGAAATAGAAAATGTTGCTAATAGAATCATAAGCCATTCAGTGAACCACATAGTTGTGGCTGATGATGAAGGAAAACTTAAGGGAATAGTGACCTCATGGGACGTCACTAAAGCGGTTGCTAAAGGAAAAAAGAAATTGGCTGACATAATCGTGAGAAAAGTTGTGACAACAAAACCCGACGAGTCGCTGGAAGCAGCTTCAAGGAAAATGGCTCAACATCAAATATCCGCTTTGCCCGTAATCGACCACGACAAAAAGGTTCTAGGAATAATCACGTCAGAAGATATCTCTAAACTTCTAGGAAGGTGAGGACTTTGGTTAGAATTCTCCTTAGATTCTCAGAGGAAATTGTTGACCAACCCATAACGGCGCAAGTAATCCTTGAACATGGAATTCCCATAAGCATCGTAGCCGCCCACATTGATTCTCAGGGCGGGGAAATCCTCGCAGAGGTGCCTGAAACGCACGTCGAGAAGATAATCGATGCCTTTCGCGAGAAGGGCGTGACCGTTACGGTTCCAAAACTAATTGAGGTAGACACTGAAAAGTGCTTTGAGTGTGGTGCTTGCCTCTCCCTCTGCCCAGTAAGCGCTATCGCATTCAAAGAAGATTCCTCAGTGGTTTTCGACGAGGAAAAATGCATTGGAAGCCCCTGCGGCCTATGCATTGACGCATGTCCAGCTAAGGCTATCAAACTAGTCGAACAGCATAGCTCCTATCTCAATAGGTAGTAAGCTGAAATCAATAAAGTCCACGGTCAAGGAGGTTTAAAATGGAGACAAAAAACCTGTTCAAACAAGTTTTCCAGCATAAAGAAACAAACTGCACCATAATATCAGACAAAGAAGATGCCATTAACACGGCAATATCGTCAATTAAGTACCATAGAAAGAAGCTTGAGAAATACGTCCTGAATCATCCAAAATTTCTTTATTCTCTTCAACCAGTTTCAGTGGAAAGGGGACCGAAAATAGTTCGGTTGATGGCTGACGCATCTAGGAAAGCGAATGTAGGACCCATGGCTGCTGTCGCAGGAGTGTTAGCTGACCTTGCCGTCGAAGACATGGTTCTCGCTGGAAGCAAAGTGGCTGTTGTCGAAAATGGAGGAGAAGTCTCAGCTTTCTCAAATAGACCCATCGACACTGCCCTTCTAGCAGGGGACTCCCCGCTTTCAAAACAGATCGGCTTCAGGTTGAAGGAATTTCCAGTAGGGGTTGCAACGAGTTCTGGCTTATATAGCCACGCATTAAGTTTTGGAGAGGCAGAAGCAGTAACGATTTTCGCTATAAATGCTGGATTAGCTGATGCTGTGGCCACGGCTGTCGGAAACATAATCAAAGGCGACGATTGTCGTGGGGCAGTTGAACGGGGAATCAACGAAGCCCTAAGCATAGACGGGGTTAGAGGAATATTAATTCTGTATAGGGGAATCGTTGGAAAGGCTGGTCAAGTTCCTCAATTAATCAAGGTGAGCACTAGGGAAATCGTGACTTTAGACCTTGCTTTTCTTCTTCCTGTCTTCAGCATATTTTGTTAGGTAAGCAAGAATCCTTATTGCTCTTTCAGGAGTGGGATGAACCACTATTCCGTTCTTTTCAAATTCCCTTAAGGCTTCTGACTCTTCTCCGGAGGTTGGAGGAGCCGCAAGGATAACTGGTTTCTGATATTTTTTAATCCTCTCAATTAATCCAGTTATTCCTCGTGTTGATTCCCACTCCATCATAATCTTTTCAAATTCCGCAAGCTGATTTCCAATGGCTGGGGGATATTGGTCGAAAATTTTACTAGGAGAACCGACGCTTGAAAGCGCAAGGACAGAATCAACATTCTCGTCTTTTAGGAGCATCCTAATACACACATAAGAATATTCCATAGTTCCGACCAAGTCAACTGGGTTTGAATGGGACCAGCGCGGAGGTAAACGCTGATTTAACTTTTGCAACGTCTCTTGGTTAGTGGGGCTATCTCCAAACCCAGTTCCTCGCACATGCCAGCGGCTACAACTCCAAAGCCTCCTCCCCGGTTACTATTCCCACCCTGTTTCCCTTTGGGAGGGGTTGACTAACAAGAGTTACAGCCACATCGAAGAGGTCTTGAATTTCTCTAACCTGTATAACACCCGCTTGCTTAAAACAGGCATCGTAAACATCGTCTGAGCCAGCTAGGGCGCCTGTGTGCGCTTTCGCGGCTTTAAGAGCTGTTTCTGTCTGCACAAACTCAGTATTTCTGCTATAATTTCGAGATTAATTCTCCTCGCCATTTACATCACTAGAGAAACTTCTCTATCCATTCTTCCTCTACATTTGCTTCCTCAGATGTGATAAAAGTACCACGGTTCTGCTGCGTCTTCCCTAGCAACCAAAGTCTTGTTCAATTTTCGCTTGCGTTTACGCGTGATGAAAACTGATTCTCCCTGTTCAAGACGTTTTTGACTTCTTCAAAATCGATTTCCTCAACCTCTTCAACTTCAACGCTCTGGTTTTCATTGTTTCTCAAGAAGAACAGCTGAAACAGTGGCTTTTCTTCATTGATTTCAACAAAGTTTTCTGAGATCAGTCTTTTTACCTCCATTACTTGTTCCTCGAGAAGATCGGCTTTAAGAGACTCCCATATGAACGAGTCTCATCATATCGCTTTCAAGAGTGGATAAGCATGGAGCCACATCCTCCAATTTACTTCAGAGTAAATCGGTTAGAGAAACTTGAAACTCCAGTAGAGATAAAGCATTCCTTTATCCAATCTGCCAAATATGTCACAAACGGGTTCCTTGCGAGCCTGCGATTTTGATACCCTTGCGCGTGCATATGACTGATCGTAACTATGGTTTGGAGCACTATTTCGCGCAATAATTTTTTACCGGTAAATTTATGTTCAAACGGCAAGCCCCACTCACAAATGCTCAAATTAAGCTTTTCTAGTTGAAATAAGCTTAAAATAAGCCCTAATTTTGGTGCGGGGGGCGGGATTTGAACCCGCGGAGGCCTGCGCCAGAGGATTTCTCAGGAAACCATGTCAATCCCCTTAAGTCCTCCCCCTTTTCCTAGGGGTTTCTTCTGACCTGCCTACTTAGACCTGGCTCGGGTACCCCCGCCACATCCAGGTTAAGATAATAAATTCTTTACTAAACTTAAAAACTTAGGTCCGCCTTTTCTAGGAAAGAGGCTAGAGGCGCCTTACAGATAGAAAAAAGTGGAGATAACAAAACCCTTTGTCTGACAAAAATTTTTTCCTTTTGTCCGATAAATCAGCTATCTGTTAGATTAAGCGTTCCAAGTTTTGTGCTGTTTGTGCCACAAACAATGTTGAGACTATGTATAGCCTCAACATGATTCGGTACTCGAATTACCGCGACCGCACAATACTAGATTTAAAAGAAAACCAGTCCAAGATTTCAATTCTCAAATTTGTTCCGATTTCTCTTCTGCCCCAAAAGATAGGGCAAAACCTCCCGCAAATCATCACCCTTAACCACAACATCCGCCCGCTCTTCCACCACCAAGCTACGCGGATTAAAGGCTATTGAGAAGCCTACCCTTTCAAACAGGGGTATCAGCGTTTCGTCATCCCCAACAGCAGCGCACTCATCCATTCCAAAATTGAACTTCCCTAACATACGACCCAAAACCGCGCTCTTGTTGTGAACCGAAACTTTGACCTCCACTTGACCTGTGAGAAAACCATTTTCAACCTTCAAGTCGTTAGATAAGGAGTCATCAACCCCTATCTCCTTCTTAATTCTCTCCGTTACAAGGGATAAACCTGCACTTATCAAAACCACTTTCAAACCTCTACTTCTCAGGGTGGTTATAACCTCTCGCGCCCCATCAGTGTAGGGCATGCCATCAACTATTTTCTGAACGGTTTCAAGCTTCAAGCCAGTCCACAGAGAAGCGTCCAGCCTAGCCCAATAATCATAAGTAATAGCTCCTCGAGAGAACTGCTCAGCGTACTGTCTACCCTTATCCCAGGTACCCAGCTTTTCGTGTAAAAACTGCCAACTGCTAGTAACCTTAGTCAGGGTCCCATCCACATCGAAAACCACCAGCCTAGGCCCCTTCATTTAAGAACGCTCCACTGTCGCCTCTAGTTTTTGATGCACCCGGCCAAAAAGAATCTTTCGCTGAAAATTGAGCGCTAGGGTTATAACAATCAACCCGTTAAGAAATAGGTTGGCGGGGAGAGCTGGGCGGGTATAGAAAGTTGTCCGCTTTCTACCGACGCCTAGCCAGGATAGGGCACGAACAACCAAACCATGGTTGGTGTAAGCCTCCTAAGCCTTAGGGGAGAGCTCGGGGTCGCGGGTTCAAGTCCCGTCCCGCCCGCCATCCAAAAGCCAATTTTGAGACTCTGCATCCGTTCAGTTTTGAAATGAAGCCAATTTTCGGTTTAAATTAGCACTTTCTATCGATAAAAGTAAGAGAAATCTTCTTTTTCCATTTCCATGCATGGTATGCTGGATTGCTGGGAAGACCTCACTTCCAACGATTGCCGATTTGAGGAGGAACTACGGCGCCTGTTGTCTTGTTTGGCTTCCTTTGCATCATCCGCTTCTTTAACTTCATTCACGTATTCCGCGAACGGGCGCTCCTCTCTGTCTTCGTATTTTAGTCCCAGTTTTGAGTAGAGGCTTTTCAAAATGAGTTTTTCTATCACTGACGCGCCTGCACCAAATATTTTCTCTAGCCCTGTAGCGAAGGCTTCGGGCTTCTTGGGGATTTTATGTTTCTTGATGGAGTAGCTATTTTCGAGGTGGAAGAAAATCATTTGTCTGCCGCTTTCACCTAAAACGGTTAAGCCCTCATCCACGGCCTCAATAAAAAGCTTATCGAAGGCTTTCCCTTTTTCTACCATCACCTACCCTCCATTCAGGTTTCCACCTTACCGACCTTTACTCTAGACAATTTAACGGGCTGTATTCCCCCTTTTCCGAAGGATATTTGGTTGCTGAACAAGCACAACAGTTGCAATGAAGATCATAACCGCAATTATCTCAAGAACCGAAGGCATACTTATCACTGGTTGTCCACCGGCGCTACCTTTCACCACCTATGTTATCGTGAATGGCACGATTTGCAGGCCTTTGTCGGTTATGATGACATTGTGGTATTTCCGGCTGTGGTTAGTTCCGCGCATCTTGTGTATTATGAATCTTGTCTTCAACTCTAAATCGTCGATCATGTTTTCAAGAAATATTACTGAATCTGCTATGAACTCTTCGATTCCAAGTCCCATCGTTTTAGCGCCTTTAGGCACGCTACACGTCATGATAGTTGTGTAGCCGTGCGTCTTGAGATCCTGTAGGTCAGGTGCATGAGCATTCTATATTCCAGCTTTTCCGTGCAGGCTGAGAGAAACGCGTTCAATAAATCTATAACCAACCGTTTAGCATCTATCTCGTTCAAGGCGCCCAAAATGAATTCGATGTTAGCACTTAATCCTTCGCCCTTTAACGTTTCGAGGTCAACGATTCTTACGGACCCTTCTTGTTCCAGCTTTTCAAGATCGAAGCCAAACCTAAGCATGTTACGCTTCAATGTCTTTGCATTCTCTTCGAACGTGGCGTAAACTCCTTTTTCGCCGTACTGAGTGGCACCGTTATAAGTAAACTGTGTGGAGAAAATGGTTTTACCGCTACCTGTTCCTCCAGCCAATAGAATGACATCGCCCCTGAGGAAACCACCCTCAATTAGATAGTCTAAGCCATCGATTCCCGTTGG
This sequence comes from Candidatus Bathyarchaeota archaeon BA2, assembly GCA_001399795.1. Taxonomy (GTDB): domain Archaea; phylum Thermoproteota; class Bathyarchaeia; order Bathyarchaeales; family Bathyarchaeaceae; genus BA2. Next base: position 23,917 of record LIHK01000017.1, read on the forward strand.
TACACGCTTGATCAATTAAACCACGAACAAAACTTGTCCCAAAGACGTATTTAACGGGTATGAACGCAGGATATGAATTATGATATAACAGAAGTTTTGCAAGAAATGAAATTAAGAATTCGTTTATAGATGTCTACTATTCATATATGAAGTTAAAATTAATTATCATGGACGCGCAATAGATGAGGTGTGGCACTTCCTGATGGCTTTCAGTGAACTGAAAACATTTATCAAATCAACCTTCCTGGTCGCTCTTATCGTCACAGTTCTCTTTCTCGTTTTCTCATATTTCCTCGCAATGTTTTTGGGACCAACACTATTTTTCTTTACCCCGGAAGGTTTAAACAGCAGTATGCTCTATGTGCGAGAGCTTCCAATCTGGATATTCACTATAGTTGGTTTCGGTGTTCCCGTTCGGCTTAACGTCGGTCTATTCTTCTTGCTTCTTTGGAGCGCCTTTGCTATCTGCCTTGTCGCGGCTTGGCAATTCAGGGAAAGCCTCCAAGAAGTTATTGGAAAGAGCTTCTCTTGTCCCATGAAAAAACTTTTTAACAATTGTTTGTTTGCCGTGCCCATTCTAGCTAGCATGATACTCATTGCTGTCATTGCGATAACGGAGCTTCAGAAAGCTGGTGGCGTTCAAACGGGCGAGGCGTCTTTGCCGTCAAATCCCTTCGAAGCTTTTTTCTGGTTATCTTACGCCGCATTGGCTGAGGAAATCGGCTTTCGAGTAATCCCAATCGGCGCCTTCCTTATCATCTACCTCTTCTGGGTTAGAAGAAAGAACGCGGTGACACTTTCGTTGGGACAGCGCCTGAAACTATTCCTTACGGCGCCCCTATTTCCAGATGAAGGAAAGAAGATGGTTGGCTTGAGGACGGTGGGTGACTTCGGCGTCAGGGGCGGAATCACCTTAGGTGAATGGGTCATGGTCTTCTTTACTTCAATCGTTTTCGGTTTGGCTCACTACCTACTTGGAGGCGGTTGGGAAATTGGAAAGATCACTTCAGCTTCTGTGGTCGGCTTAGCCATGAGCTTAACGTACCTGCTCTATGGCGTTCAAGCCCCCATACTTCTACACTGGTTTTTCAACCACTACTTATGGTTCTTCAACCCCAGCGAACAAGGGGGACTACAGTTCGTCTCAAAATTATATCCCGATTTGCCTCTCGTATTTGCGCTGGCTGAACTCGCTATCATAATATTGGGTGTGCTTGGGTGGCTGACATTCGCGATTCTAGGGTTACGTAAAATGTTTAGATCTATCGCAAAAAGAGCTAAATCACGGTTGATGTCGCTACTTCGAGCTTCCTAAGATTTCCTCACAAAGATTCTTTATCTTAACCACTCTTTGTTCTCTCTTTTTCATGTCCCGCAAAACTACTTTTCCTTCTTTAAGTTCCTCCGGGCCAACAATTACGGCGTGGGCGACTGCTTTTCTATCAGCGTCCGATAACGCCTTAGAAACCTTGCGCCCCATGACCTCAACCTCTACGGACAATCCAGCGCCCCTTAGCATTGACGACAGCCCTATAGCCTTCGCCCTAGATTCTTCATCGACAGGGATAACCACAACCCTCCTCTCCCTTGCAACTTTTGAGGGGATCCTTTGTTTGTCCATGGCTAGGACGATTCGATCAACTCCTTGGGCGACTCCTAAGGCGGGGGTTGGTTCACCTCCAAAGAGTTCGATTAATTTGTCGTAGCGTCCTCCACCGCTCAAGGCTATTTCAATTTCAGGAACGTACGTCTCAAATATTATTCCCGTATAGTATTCGAGACCCCTTGCGAAGCCTGCTTCTATCGTCACTTCAAGCTTGACCCCGCTTTCCGCCGTTAACTCGAGGATTTCCCGCAAATTTTCCACAGCGGCAACGGCCTTTTCATAATCTTGAACGCTTTCTTCTGCCCTCTTAAGAGTCTGGGAGAAGTCTTTTCCCTTGGTCTCAAATACTTTTTTTAAGGTTGCTAGACAGTTTTGCGAAGCACCTGATCCTCGTATGACTGTGAGTGCCTCTTCCCAAAGCTTTTTGTCCAGTAACTGCATGATTCTGTTCTGCTGTTCTTCCGTCACCCCTTCTTGACTTAAGATTCCTCGCAAGATTCCTACGTGCCCTATCTTAAACCAATAGTCGCGAAGACCTAGCTTATCCATCAAATCTTTGGTAAGGATGAGTGCCTCCACGTCGGCTTCTGGTTTGCTGGAACCAATAAACTCGTAATTAGCTTGCCAAAACTCTCGGAAGCGTCCATACTGGGGCTCGTCGTAGCGGTAGAGGCTTCCCACGCAGAAGAGCTTCACGGGTTTGGGCTCGTTCCTCATTTTGGTAGCCACCAATCTGGCTACGGAGGCTGTGAACTCAGGTCGTAAGGCAACTTTCCTGCCGCCCAAATCCTTAAAGGTGTACATGCGCTCCCGGATTTCCTCGCCGGATTTCGCTGCCAAAAGATTGTAGAGTTCAACGACCGGAGTGATGACCTCTTCATAGCCGTAGAGTTGAGCGAGTTTCCTTGAAACCTGTTCAACGTGCCTCATCCTTTCTGCTTCTTGAGGCAGGAAATCCCTCATTCCCCGGACTGTTCTGAACGCTGGCATTTATGTCACCGTGACTTTCATTTTAGGGTAAGTTGTGATAGGGAATAATAGACTATTTCTCCTCTTCTGTTTATAACGACAAGAATCAATTTCTTCTTTAGGCTCTGAACATACCCTAATGCTCTCGCCAACTCTTCCACAGAAACTGGCTGGCCCTCTTGGATTCCAAATACGAGGTACTTAGCTGTTTCCTTCCCGTACTCCCCGCGTTCGTAAACTCGAAAGTCTATGCCAAGACCAAAACCTTCCCTTGCTACGTAGCCTCGGCTCCTCAGGTCCCTGTAGATCAGGTACCTAACCCAAGCGTTCTCATCCACTGATTGAAAACGCTTTAGGAGGTCTTTAAAACCCACTTTTTCTCCAGTTTCTTCGTCTTCAACCTCGATGATTCCTTTGCCCAACAAGAAAAGCGCCTCGTAAAAAGTGAGGGTTAACTTCCCATTTTCAGAAACGCCGTAGCCTCGCGAGGAAAGTCCTTCGATACCTTCAGGTGAGGAAACCAGAACGTCATTCTCTCTCAGCGAAACTTTTATCTTCAATTCGGCAACGCGAGTCTCATCAGCCTCAGGTTTCAACTGCCCCAAAGCTATAACCTTCATCTACTAACGCTATCATATGTACGTTTAAAATTTAACCTCTCAGTTGGGAGCCCAAAGGTTTTTAAGGTTGAAAACGGTGATGGATTGCAAAAGAGGTTGAAAACGTGAGGGGTCGTTTCCTCTTCTGACAACGCGTTTCTGCTACTTTTCTTAGCAAATTCCACAAACGATCGTTACAGTTTTCGGACCTCAACCTTATATGAATCATCATACGTCAAGACACCAATTCAGAAATATGAATGAGGTTATCTGAGGGACAGATCATGAACATAATCGAAAAGATTTTGGCTAAAGCCTCAGGGAAAGACGAAGTCACCCCGGGAGAGATAGTGGAAGCCAGCGTCGACGTAGCTATGATACACGACCTAACTGGCCCCTTAACCATTGAGTCATTTCGAAAAATTGGAGCAAGGAAAGTTTGGGACAACAAGAGGATAGTCGTCATTTTCGACCACTTGGTTCCAGCCAACTCAGAGAGGGCAGCTAAGTTGCACAGCATCGTGAGAGAGTTTGTAGCAGAACAGAAAATAGAGAATTTTTACGATGTTGGTCGAGGAGGTATTTGCCACCAAGTGATGCCGGAAAAGGGTCATGTTAGACCTGGAGAACTAATTGTAGGCGCAGACTCCCACACATGCACCTATGGCGCATTCGGAGCCTTCGCAACAGGCATAGGAGCAACCGACATGGCTGCCGTTTTTGCAACAGGCGCGCTTTGGCTCAAAGTTCCCAGCGTTATCAAAGTAAATGTGGAGGGGCGATTCCAGAGATACGTTACGCCGAAGGATTTGATCTTGAATATGATGGGTGAGATCAAAGCTGATGGAGCCATCTACAAAGGAATAGAATTTGCAGGTTCTACCGTACGAAACATGAGTGTTGATGGCCGAATGACAATGTGCAACATGGCTATAGAGGTAAGCGCCAAAACGGGCATAGTAGAGCCAGACGAAACAACGCTAAACTACATCAAGGAGAGAACCAACAAACCATTTCAAATCTTCGAGAATGACCATGACAGTGCCTACGAAAAGATTTTGAATTTAGACGTCACAAACATGGAACCCCAAGTTTCTTGTCCCCACTCAGTTGACAATGTTAAACCAGTATCAGAGGTAGCTGATGTCAGCATAGATCAAGCGTTTATAGGGTCTTGCACAAATGGTCGCATAGAGGATCTACGATTAGCAGCCAGCTTTTTAAAGGGCAAAAAAGTGAGGAATGGAGTGCGAATGATAGTGGTCCCTGCCTCGCGGGAAGTGTATCTACAAGCGTTGCAGGAGGGCCTCCTCGAAATCTTCTTGAAAGCCGGCGCTATCGTTGGCAATCCTACGTGTGGTCCATGTCTCGGTGGACACCTAGGACTCTTGGCCCCTGGGGAGATTTGCATAAGCTCTTCAAACAGGAACTTTGTTGGAAGAATGGGAAGCCCAAAGGCTAAGGTGTATCTCGCTTCCCCTATCACAGTTGCGGCTTCAGCCATAACAGGTAAAATCACCAATCCCAGAGAATTGGAGGCTTGACAAAGAATGATCTCAGGAAAAGCGATAAAGTACGGAAACAACGTGAACACCGACGTTATTATTCCGGCAAAATACTTAGTTCTAACACTTGATCCAGCGGAATTAGCGAAACACGCAATGGAAGGTTTAGATCCCACGTTCTTTAGGAAGGCTCAAGGCGGAGTCATAATTGTTGCTGGAAGAAACTTCGGCTGCGGCTCAAGCCGGGAAGAAGCGCCTTTGGCGTTAAAGCATGCTGGCGCTAAGTGCGTACTCGCGGAGTCCTTTGCCCGCATTTTTTACAGAAACGCCATAAACCTCGGCGTGCCAGTGCTTGAATGTTCCGGAGTTTCAGACAACGTTGAAGATGGCGACGAGTTAATGGTGAATCTAGAGACAGGATTGATTGAAAATCGGTCGAAGGGCTTAACTCTTCGCGCAACTCAGCTTCCAGAGTTCATTATGGAAATACTGAATGACGGAGGCCTAATAGAACACCTGAAGAAGAGGGGGATAAAATGAGCGAATACCAAATAGCCCTAATCCCGGGAGACGGGGTCGGACCTGAACTAACCGAAGCAACCCTGAAGGTCTTAGATGCCGTTCAGAAGAGGTTTGACCTAGGTTTAAGCATCGTTAAGGTTGATGCTGGTGACGAATGCTTTAAACAGAAGGGTGTGGCTCTCCCCGAAGACACTGTAGAGGCGATAAAAAATTCGCACGCATGTCTGAAGGGTCCCGTGGGTGAAACGGCTGCTGAAGTCGTTGTTAAGCTGAGAATTATGTTTGATTTGTACGCCAACATTCGCCCCATAAAGGCCTATCCCTCAACCCCGTCCCTAAGGCCTGACATAGACTTTGTCTTTGTGAGGGAGAACACCGAAGACGTTTACAAGGGCATGGAATTCATGCTAGACAACACTGCCATCTGCCTAAGGGTTATAACGAGGAAGGGGTGCGAACGAATAGCCAAAAAAGCCTTCGAAGTGGCTAGAAGGAGAAACGCCAAGAAAAAAGTTACAGCAGTCCACAAAGCAAACGTCATGAAAGTAACATGCGGCCTATTTGCAGAAGTTTGCAGGGAAGTGGCAAAACAATATCCAGACATAACATTTCAAGAGCAGTACGTTGACGCCGCAGCCATGCGCCTGATAAAGGAACCACAAAAATTCGACGTCATAGTGACCCCAAACATGTTTGGTGACATACTTTCCGACGAAGCTGCCCAACTTATTGGAGGCTTAGGCATGGTCCCAGGGGCAAACATAGGAGAAAACTTTGCCATATTTGAGCCAGTTCACGGGTCAGCTCCAAGCAGAGTTGGGAAGCACACAGCAAATCCATGTTCCATGATCCTCGCCGCGAAAATGATGCTGGACTGGTTGGGTGAACAGCATGGCGATTCTAAGTGTTCGGCTGCGGCCCAAGCCGTAGACGAAGCAGTGGTTGAGACGTTGCGCAAGGGTATAACTGTTCCGGACTTCGGTGGAAGGGCTAAAACCGTGGAAATGGGAGAAGCCATCGCTGAGGAAATCTTGGAAAGTAACCGTTTAAATGGAGGAAATTTGTTAAAATGAGAAAACTTTCATGTTTGAAAATCTTGTTTAGGAGTTGAAAAAATGAAATCGAAAAATGTGAAATACGTAAGCATCTTTGACACGACGCTTAGAGACGGAGAACAAACCCCGGGAGTGTCGCTAACCACAGAGGAAAAATTGGAAATAGCACGCCAACTTGACAGGTTGGGTGTAGACGTTATAGAAGCTGGCACCCCAATAAGCTCGGAAGGCGAGAAAAGAGCAGTCAGAGAAATAACTAAAGCTGGACTGAACGCTGAAATATGCGCCCTCGCTCGCACCACAAGGGTAGACGTCGACGCGGCCATCGCCTGTGATGTCGGCTCGGTTCACACCTTTATATCAACTTCAGATGTACAAATGAAACACGCCGTAAACATGACCCCTGAACAAGTTTTGTCCGCAACCATTGATTCCGTAGAGTACATTAAAGACCATGGATTGATATGCGAGTTTTCACCCATGGACGCCACGAGAACAGAGATAAATTTCCTGAAGCGAGTGTGCAAAGCTGCTGAGGAGGCTGGAGCCGACCGAATAAATATTCCGGATACCGTTGGAATAATGACCCCTGTAACCATGCGAAAACTTATTGAGGATGTTAAAAGCGTGGTGGGAGTCCCCATCAGTGTACATTGCCATAACGACTTCGGAATGGCAGTTGCCAACTCCCTGGCTGGAGTTGAGGCAGGGGCTTCTCAAATTCACGTAACCGTGAACGGGCTGGGTGAAAGAGCTGGAAACGCGGCACTAGAGGAAGTTGTAATGGCCCTTCATCTAATTTATAACCGAAAAACAGGGATAAACACTAAGCTACTCTACGACACTTCACGACTGGTGGCTAAATTAACGGGCGTTATGATACAGCCCAATAAGGCTATCGTAGGTGAAAACGCCTTTGCCCATGAGTCCGGTATACACACCCGCGGAGTCACCGTGGTTCCCTTAACCTTCGAGCCAATAAAGCCAGAGCTCGTGGGAAGAAAAAGGAAGCTTGTGGCTGGCAAACTGTCCGGTACCAGCGGCATCAAAGCGGAGTTGAAAGAGGCTGGAATCTATCCTAACAAAGATCAATTGGGAGAGATTGTTAGAAGGGTTAAAGAGTTGGGAGACAAGGGTAAAACAGTGACAGACGCCGATCTGTTAGCCATAACCAGATCAGTTATGGGAAAAGTGGTGAAGGAAAAGAGAATCGTCGACTTAACCGACCTGGCGGTAGTAACGGGAATCAGAGTTATTCCAACAGCCTCTGTGAGACTTGTGTTAGATGGAAAGGAGTACGTCACTTCGGAAACTGGTTTAGGTCCAGTGGACGCCGCCATCAAGGCTGTGCAAAAGCTTACAGCCGACCTAGCGGAAGTTAGGTTAAAGGAGTATCGGATAGAGGCTACAACTGGGGGCTCAGACGCCATGGGTGAAGTGATAATAAAAGTTGAGGACAGAGATGGAAACGTTGTCTCGGCAAGGGCTACCCATGAAGACATAGTCATGGCTAGTGTTGAGGCAATGATAAATGCGATTAACAAAAGTCTGCTGAAGAGAAGAAACCGGGACAAACAGGCTTGATTTACCTCTTCAAACCTCATGTAATTGTTTAAGATCTTCTGGAGATAAAACACCTTTCTCAGTTACGATAGCGCTGACGTACTTCATGGGCGTGACATCAAAAGCTGGGTTCATTGCTTTAACCCCCTCTGGCGCAATTCTTCGGGAAAAAAAGTGTGTAACCTCCTCTGGATTTCTTTCCTCAATAACTGCTTCGTTTGAAGTGTGGCTTAGGTCCATGGTTGAAGTGGGAGCCGCTACATAAAATGGAATTCCATGTTCATGAGCCAGCACCGCGATTGTGTAGGTGCCTATCTTGTTTATCACCGCGTCTCGAACTATCCTATCTGCTCCAACAAAAACCTTGTCCACCATTTGCCTAGACATAACAGAGCCCACCATGCTATCCGTGATCAACGTTACAGGGATGCCATCTCGTTTTAGCTCATAAGCCGTAAGCCTAGCACCCTGAAGTTTAGGCCTCGTCTCAGTGGCAATCACGCTGACAGTCTTGCCCTGCTCCCACGCAGCCCTTATAACCCCTAACGCAGTTCCATAATCAACAGTAGCCAAGCTGCCCGTGTTACAGTGGGTGAGAACAGTATCCCCATCGTCAATCAGCTTGGATCCATGCTCGCCGATCTTGCGGTTAGTTTCAACATCCTCGTCTGCCATTCTTTGAGCCTCGTCAACAATAACCTTGGCTACGTCTTTTGCGTCACCTGAAGCTTCTCTTGCCTTTCTCGCGATTCGGTTGATTGCCCAGAAAGGATTCATCGCGGTGGGTCTCGTCCTTCTCAAGATTTCGGCTGACTGTTCAATTTCATTTATTAAATCTTCCTTCCTCTCGGCTTTGGAATAGTAGGCCGTGAGAGCCAAGCCATAAGCTGCTGCTACGCCTATGAGTGGGGCTCCCCTTAACTTCATGTCGTTGATGGCAGAAGCCACTTCATGACACTTCTTCATTTTCAAGTAGACAAGTTCACTGGGTAGCTTAGTTTGATCTATTGTGACAACTAAGCCATCTTGCCACTCTATGGTTCTCATGCTTTCGCACCACCAAGTTCCACTATCCGCTGTTTGTAACTTTTATTTTTGTTGTGCATAACCGTAAAATCGGAGATTTGCCCTTTTATAGACTCGGCAACATGACAATTGGAGATTCTTCCATGAAACGGGAAGCTATGAATTTACTGGTTGATAAATTTGGGCAAAAATACTCGGATATTTTGGGAATAAACCTGAGAACCAAGGATGATGGAGAAATTTTTAAATGGTTTTTGGCGTCCGTTCTGTTTGGCGCTCCTATAACTGAAAGTTCTGTCATAAGAACTTACAGGTGTTTTGAGAGCCATAGGGTATTAACGCCCGAGAAGATTCTAGAAACTGGGTGGCAAGGTTTAGTTGACATACTTGATGAAGGTAGCTACACGAGATATGACTTCAAGACCAGCGACAAGCTTCTAGAGGTTATGGGCAATCTGCTAACCCGATACATGGGTAGCCTAAACCTTATCCATGGGCAAGCTTTGAACCAGTCTGATCTAGAAAAACGCTTGATGGCTTTGGGAAAAGGTGTGGGACCCGTGACTGTAAGCATATTCTTGCGGGAATTGAGGGGCCTCTGGGAGAAAGCTGATTCAAAGCCCACTCCCCTGGTTATTCTAGCGGCGAAAAACCTAGGTATAGTAAAGGAGGAAAGTCCTGAAAAGACATTGGAAGCGCTTAAAGAATTCTGGAGGAAAAATAGGGTTCCTCAGAAAACTTTTGTGAATTTTGAAACGGCTTTGCTTAGGCTTGGCAAGGACTTTTGTAGAAAAGGAAAATGTAAGCAATGCGTGCTTAAGCATTACTGTCTAACAGCTACTTGGGCGTAAGTTTTGCCACGACTTCAACTGGGCATCCTTTAGGAAGATGTATTTTATTTTGCCAATAGTCTCCGATGGTGATGAGGGAGTAAAATCCTGAAACTTCTGCCTTTGCCTTTTTAACAAGGTTTACAAGGGCTGCTTGGGTTTCCCCTGTCTTTATCATGTCGTCAACTATGAGCACGCTGTCCCTTCTCTTTAAAGCATCTTTCGGTATGTAAAGCGTCATGGTTACGCCCGAGTCCCTTAACACGTAGGTTTCTTCCAAAAAGGCTGGAACCCCAACTTCCTTGCTTCTCTTCGCTATTACCAAATCGACGCCCAACGAATTTGCAACAATAGCTGCGAGTGGTATTCCATCTACAGCCGCTGTTAGAACCTTTGTCACCCGCTTCCCGGCGAAGGCTGCAAGGGCGTGATGTGCTGCCTGTCTAAGTATGTTAAAATCGCCGATGATGAAAGTGTTGTCAAAATATCCATCTTCATTAAAGCGTATTCTTCGATGAAGCTCGGATTTCAAACCAACAAGCTTCGTCAAGATTTTCCAAAGTTCTCGGGCCCTCGAAGCATTTGGCAAGACGTGACCCTTAGTGTATCTGCTTAAAACAGTCACTGGCAAGTTGGTTTTGGCGGATAACTCCCGATAAGTATACTCCTTCTTGGCCGTTAGAAGCAATTCGACGGTCATCAACCGAAGCTTCAAATCCTCTACATGCGTGCTCATTCCCATCATTCCTTTGAACAATAACAAATCAAAAGTGAAGTTGCAACTATGTATTTTTAACTTGAGCAATATATAATTTCCGTATGCTTGGAACAACTTCGAAAACACTTCGGTTATGCAATGGGATAAAAACGTCTTTTATTACAAAACAACTTAAAATCACGCACCCATAATCATTTAGACTTCGATTCGAAACAAATTTTTCTAGCGAGATTCTAAAAACATGGCGGCCCACGTAAATTCAAATCCCGATTTAAATTCCCACATTGAGCATCTACATGTAGCAATGCCAAGGCGATAACCCCTTTCAATTTACCTGCTTCCGAGCTTTCTTTTTAGTTTAAATATCTTTCCGCTAATTTTACACTTTAGCTGAAGTGTAAAATTTAGTCGGGGTGTCAACATCGACGTATGAAAAAACTTTCTTTGTGAAATACTTGGGAGACTCACCCTACATAAAGGTGTTAGACTACTTCATGGCCAATGATATCTATGACTGCTCATTGCAGGATGTGGCTGACGCAACAGAACTATCCAGAAACACAGTGCGCAAGGCAATAAAAGAAATGCTGGAACTTAAAATCATAAAACAGACAAGAAATGTGGGCAGGGCAAAAATGTTCCAGATAGACAAGGGAAACCAGTACGTAAGGCACTTAATAAAACTTGACCTCAACCTATCCAAGCAGTATTCTGATAGGCTAGAAAGAAAAGTTGAGGCGATAGCAGAGAAATAGTAACCCTTCCTTTCTTCGTAAGCCCGAAAAGACGATTATATAAAAAGACCGGAAATGAATGGCGGGCCCGCGGGGATTTGAACCCCGGATCTCCGGCTTTCTCCTTCTCCAAGCAATAGAAGGCCGACGCCTTATCCTAACTAGGCCACGGGCCCAGGCTGTCATAGTTTAAGAATTGGGTAAATATAATCTTTCATTTAACTTGTGTTTTGAGCTTTTCCTTGCCTATTCGATGTAGATTGCAGGGCGATACGGTCTGGCTGATTCAGCCTTTCTCTTTGGGTCGTGGCGTTGCGGATCATCTTCACGATAAGTTTGGACTTTAGCGTTGAATTCTTTTTCGAAGAAGCTTTCAGCTTCGCTCAATGCTTGGCTCTCGTCCACGGCTCCAACTTTTAATCTTCTATGTTTTTTGTCACTGGGCATCATGTTAATTTCTTCAATGACTTGGCTGGCAAATTTGGCAACTTTTTCCGCTATCCTTTTCAGGTCCGGATCTGTCATCAGTTCCTTCATCAAATTGCTTAAGGCAACTTTGGTGGAAATTGCCTTTTCAAGCATTGTCAAGTAGACTTTCCATTTCCATGACGCTGCGGAATAGTAGCAGATTTTCTTTGGCACCATTTTTGTTGCTCGAAGTATGTTCGAAGTATCTTCCAATACGTTTTCAATTAAACTTTCAGTTTCCTCGGCTTTCAGGTTAACTTTCTTTTCATCGGATATAGGCCATTCAGCCAAGGAGACAAAGCCTTCTTTTCCAATTTTGTTCCATGTTTCCTCGCAGATGTATGGTGCAAAGGGGGCTAGCAAGCGTATCCAAATCTCCAAAGCCTCTTTCAGGACCTTCGAGTCTGTTCTTTCCTTTCTTCGAACGTACCAACGAAAGTCGTTCCAAACTTCGAAGAGCGCGTTTTCTGTGGCTGTCCTAGTTTTTAACGTTTCTATGCTTTCTGTCACCTTTTTTATTCGGTGTTGAAGCACACTGATAAGCCATTCTTCTAGGTGCCCTACCTCCTCTTCTTTCGCCGTTTCGATTATGCTGTTGGCTAGGTTGTGGAAGCCTTGAATTTTGCCCCTAACGTCCCTTACATTTTCTCTTCTCCAGTCTGGGTCGTCCATTCCTTCTCCGCCCAGCAGTAATGCGCAGCGTGTTGCGTCTGCCCCGTATTGGTTTATGGCGTTTCTCAGGGTTACGAAGTTGCCCTTTGATTTTGACATTTTATTTCCTTCGATGCTTAGAACACCGTTTACGCCTATGCCCTTGGGCAAGTATTCTGGAAACAGCGCTACGTGTTGGAAGAGGAAGAAGGTTAAATGGTTTGGAACCAGTTCTTTTGCTGAAATTCTTAGGTCCACTGGATACCAGTATAGGAACTCGGTTCGCATCCCCTCCAAAACTTCACGGTTTATGTGTGATTTCTCAGCTATTTTTTTGATGTTGCCTTTGCCATAGAATAGGTAGTCGAATACTTCTTCGGTCAGTTGCTCCGCCTTTATGTCATATTCTCTTATGTGCTTGTTTATTGTGTAGAAAGCCATGTAAACCGTTGAGTCGCTTAGGGTTTCCACGATCCAGCCCGGGCTCCAAGGTAGTGGCGTGCCTAAACCGGTTTTTCTTGCGCAAGGCCACTCTCTCAGCCAGTCAATTATGTTGAGAAACCATTGTATTGCTGATTCTGGATAGATTTTGGCTTGATTCAGCGCTTCCTTTGTCTTTTCCTTCCAAGCTTCATCTGAGTATTTTAGAAACCACTGTTCCTCAAGGACCTTAACTATGCAAGGGGTCATACAGCGACAGACAACTGGCTGGGGCAAATCGTACATAGAATCTGATACGCCCCTCTCCCTAAAGTCGCGAATCAAACTTTCCTTTACTTCATAAACCATTCTGCCGGAATAATCACCGCAGATATCCTTCAAAACACCGTTGTGAAACTCCTTTTTGTAAAGCAATTTCGTTGCTTCCTCAGCCTTAGAATCATACTGATCCTTTACTCCCATTTGCTCCACTAGCTCTACGGCTGGATGTTCCCCAAAGCCCTCCACGCGAATCATGGAAATAGATTCTATTTTCTTCACCTCATCGGGATCTATGCCAAACTCTTTCAGCAACTCAGGCTTTTCCTGCAAGTCTCTTAACGCCAAGTAGTCATAGGGCGCGTGGGCGGGGACGCTGTACACGACTCCAGTTGCGTTGGCGGGGCTTACGAACCATCCAGGCAGTATCAGCATTTTTCTGTCGCTTAGTGGGCTTAAGAAATGTTTTCCGATGATTTCTTTGCCCTTGAATCTGCTGACGGTCTTGACTTTTCTTTGCTGTTCTTTCAGTTTGTTGGCTGCAATTTCGCTGATGATCCATTGCTCGCCGTTGACGCGGGCTTTAACATAGTCGGCGTCAGGGTGTATCCACATGTTTGTCACGCCGTAGATGGTTTCGGGTCTGAAGGTGGCTGCGGGAAGGTAGGCATCGTCCATTTTGAACTTCATGAGTGTGTATTCTTCGGGTGCGACTCCTTCTCCAACTTGGCGGTCATGGTCTCCTGTGGGGCTTTCATCGTGGGGACACCAAACCACTGGGTATGTTCCTTGGACGATGTACCCTTTTTCTCGCAGTCGCTCGCATTGCCACTCGATAAACTTGCTGAAAGTTGGATAGAGAGAGGTTGTGTGAAATTCCCTTCTCCAGTCTATTGAAAAACCTATGCGTTTTACGGCTTCCCGGCTCTGCTCCGTGTAGTATGAAGCCATACAAGCTGGGTCAACGAACTTTTTCAAGTCTTCCTCTGAAACTCCGTCGACTTCCCTTAAAGCACGGATGAAATCTTCGTCTCCAGTTTTCACCCGCTCGCTTGCCCCGGCTATGGTTTCGCCGGTCCAGTGCCAAGCCCAGGGAAACAAGACATTGTAACCTTGCATCCTCTTGAAACGGGCGTAGGCGTCGACGCGGGTGGCCGTGAAGCCGTGTCCCACGTGTAGTGGACCGTTCATGTAGGAGAAGGGAAAAGTGACCATACACTTTTTTCTGGACGGGTCTGGATCAGCCTCAAAAATTTTAGCTTCTTCCCAAGCTTTTCGCCACTTTTCTTCAATCTGCCCTAAAACTTCCATGACAGCCACTGGAACACCTTGAGAATTAAAAGTTTTGTTAGTCTCTGGAGAGAAAACTATCCCTCATGTTTAGCACCGCCAACTGAAGGAGCGAACTTTCTTTAATCTCTTGCTCTTTTTTTCCAGCTGTTTTTTTACGACTTCTTCAGCTTTCGCTAACGCGTCTGGGACCTTCTTGACTTGGGTTCCGCCTCCCTGAGCAAAGTCTGGTCTGCCGCTGCCTCCGCCCCCTAGCACAGACGCTGCCTCACCTGCAATTTCACTTGAGTCTATGCCCCGTTTTATCGCTTTTTTTCCAGCCATTACCACAATTCTTGCAGTTTTTCTGTCGGCTCCATGGAACACAGCAACCGTTTCTGGATTTTTTTTAACCAGTTCGCTGGCTGTTTTGATCATGAGGTCAACATCAAGTTTTTCAAACTCTTGTTTCACAAATTTTATTCCGTCAATTGGCTTTGCTACTCTGAGTTCTAGGCTTCTTTCGCTGACGGCAAATTGTTCGATGAGACGCTCTCTTTCACGTCGAGTTTCTTTCCATTCCTTGACGAGGCGTTTCGTGGCTTCTTCCAGTTTTTCAAGAGGCGCATTCAGTAACTCAGAAATTTTCCACAGCGATTTCTCCTTTTCCTGTACGGCTTCTAGGGCTGGGAGTCCAGCGCTGAACACGATTCTTTCGACGCCGTCCTGAATTCTTTCTGTGTGAACGATTTTTATGAACCCTATTTCTCCAGTGTTTTTCAGGTGTGTTCCTCCGCAGGCTTCAACTTCCCAGTCTCCGGATTTCACGACGCGGATTTCTCTCCCAGGCACCACGCCTCCTTGATATAGTCTAAAGCCGTAGCGTTTTTCTGCTTCTTCTCGTGGCACCCAGGCTGTTTCAACTGGTATGTTCCGTGCCACCGCTTGGTTTACCAGCCTTTCAATCTCATGTATTTCGTCTAAGGTTAGTCGCCTGAAGTGGGAAATATCTATTCTAGACCTTTCAACATCTTTTTGGGCTCCAGCCTGCCAGACATGTTCTCCGAGTACGCGCCTAGCGGCTCCCACAAGAACGTGAGTTGCTGTGTGATGCTTCATTAGGCTGTTTCGGTGTTCCCAGTCAATGGCTCCAACTACTTTGCTTCCTTCTTTGGGCACCAACCCCTTTATGACGTGAACGATGACGTTTCCGATTTTTTGGACACCCACAACCTCTGATCGGGTCTTATCAAATTTTAGATAGCCATGGTCCGCTGGCTGTCCTCCTCCCTCGGGATAAAACGCCGTTTTTTCTAGTACAATGTACTTATCCTTTAAGACTCGGAGAACCTTTGCTTCAAATTCTCTGAGCGTCTTCATAGTAGAGCATCTGAGTCTCGGGAAGTTCTGAAACTAAGGCTTCTAGTCCTTCTATTTTCTCCACTTCTCGCGGTGGAGGCGCTTGGATGTGTCTCTCGGCAACCTCTGCATAGAAGTTCTCAGGAACCTTCACCTGAAATCCCTCGCCCCCAGCTGTTTCCTCAACCACCTCTGGAGGAAGACCGTGGGAATCGTAAAGTTCTACTAATTTTTCTGTTGGAATAGTGGAAAGTCCTTTAGCTTTCAAATCTTGAGTTATCCTTTTCACAAGCAAGCGTCCTCTTTTGAGGGTTTGCTTGAACTTATCTTGCTCCACCGAGAGCATTTCTAATACGTTATCTCGCATTTCTTTTAGGCGTGGAAAATCTCGCGACCAATAAGCAATCTGCAAGTCAATGATGTCAAGTAGTTTTTCCTCAATTGCAAGCATTCTAAGCAGGCGGTAGGTTCTGCGAAGCATTAGCCTAGTTAAGTATCCTTCACGAACGTTGGAGGGCACAATTCCCTCGGCAAGCATGAAAGCTAGGCACCTTGTGTGATCCACAACAGCGAAGGCATTTTCGACTGGAATCAACGTCTTGTTGAGCTCGTCAAGGCTTATTCCAACTTGTTCTGCGACCCTTTCTCGAACCTCTGTTCGGTCAGCATTTTTTTTCAGGATCATTGCACCGGAGACTTCCGCTACCTTAGCCAGCAGTTTGTTGTCAACTCTGCTTATGCTTGCCATCCTCAAAACTTTGTCCAGAATGGCCCCATACACTGCGTGGAAGCAACTAAGAGAGCCCTGTGAAAGCCAGGTGTATCTTTCGATTCCGTATCCTGTGTCAACGGTTCGTATGGGCAGTTCAATGAATTCACCGTTGACAACCTTGAACTTCATAAAAACTAGGGTGGAGAGTTCTAGTCCTCGGACAACTGTTTCAAGGTCTGGTCCCGCGTTTCCCCCGCCTGACCAAACGTCCTCTTTGTAAACGATTTCCTCAGATTTAACTCCCAGCTCCTTTGTCAGAAACTCGTGGTGGTATCTCACGGTTTGGTCTTTCCAGTAGACTTCTTTGTCTGGGTAGTTGAAGGCGTGGTGTCCTCCCATCTCAAAAATGGTTAGGTGTCGACCGAAGGTGGGTCCTACGTTGTCCACGTCCACAAATCTGATGCAGGGTTGGCTTATGACTAGGGGGTTAGCTGGTGGCGGAGTTATGCCGTTAGTAACGTAGGGTTGAAAGTCAACGATGCTTGCGGAGGTAAAGTAGAGGTCGTCTCTCCACCTAGCTACAACAGGATACGGTTTAATCCTTTCGTGCCCATGCTTCTCGAAAAAAGATAGAAAGGCCTCCCGCGTCTTTTGAAAATTGTAACGTCTGCGAGTGGGTGGGTTATTGATAAAAGTTATGGGTGCACAACCTTCCGGAGTTGATTCCCCGCAAGTTTTCTGATCTGGATTTTGTGTCCAGAAGTGCTCGCCACAAATCGGGCAGCGTTTTCGAACGTATCCCAACTCGTCGAATAAGGGAACATGATACTCACTCTTTGGAAATCGTCTCAAACTTTATCCTCCAACAGACACGAAGTTAGGTGACTTCAAAATTAGAAGTTCAAAGAGGAAATTAAAGTGTTGTGTAATGTAACCTAAAATTTCCCCCTTTTCTTTCCTGCTCCTTGCACCTAAATTCTTTGACCTTCAACGATTCAACTACTCAAACACCCTTGAGTATTATTGCAACTACCAAGGTAATGGTTGCAACTTGTTATAGGACAAGTCTATAAAAGGCATGGTGTAAAAGTTGGTGGCACACTTCCGGCCGATAATAGAAAGTTGCTGAGAAAAAAGAGAGAGAAAGGAATTACTGGCGCCTTCCATGTACCTCCGACTTTTACAAAAACACGTATGGAAATTACTTCCATAAAAATCTTTCTATATTTTAATTCAGTTTTGGAGTGAAAATATTTATTGCTTTCAGTCATGTCATTATGCGGTCAATCAGGTTTCAATATACATATTTATTCGCTGTAAAATATCTGAAAAAGAGATAACAGTGTGAAGATACACTGCCTTCGAAAGTCTTCCATGCCGTTATCCGAACAGGGCTCCGAGACCTTCCAGTGCAGCTTCCTCTTTCGCCTTCTCCTCTTCCTCTTTCTTCTTCTCCTCTTTTGCTGGTTTTTCCTCTGCAGCTTGCGCAGGAGCCGTGGGTGCCGGTGTTGCAGTTATGAACGCTGGCGGGGTTTTGATTGCTTCGTCGATGTTAACTTCGGCTAGGGAGGCCACAAGAGCTTTTAGTCTGACAGGGTCTGCGTTTATGCCCGCGGCTGTGAGTACTTCTGTTAGATTCTTTTCGTTGATTTCCTTTCCAGCTTTGTGTAGAAGCATTGCGGCGTATATGTATTCCATGTTCTTTCCCTCCATCTTTTTCCATTATACTTCCTTTTCAACTTTTCTGAACAGAGCTTACGGATACAGCTTTTTCACTGACCGTGGCTAATCTCGAACTCAAACTTAACATTTCCGTATAAGCCTTTCTGATGAGGTTGGTGATCGTGTCGCGGGTCGGTGTGCCCGCGTTTAACGCCAGCTTGTACGCTTCATGATGGGCTGTTTGAAGAAGTAAGGCGATGTTCTCCGGAAGCGGATATACGGCTTTCAGCGACAGATTGAACGCATAAGCGTGGGCTTCCTCGACGCTTCGCCGAAACTCATCCAAATCTAGTCGCAGTTGTTCTTCGGTTAGAATTAGTCCTTCATCATAAACAGCCTTCATGGTAAGCCCAACATCCACCGGCTTTACACCGAGCTTTGACAACACGCCCGCAAGCCTCGCTGTTATGATATCCCCCTTTTTTGCCACCAAGGTGTCGCGAGACACCCAAACGCTTCCAGCCTCTATTCTCGTGGGCAACCCCACGGCAGTGAATTGGCTTATGATGGGGCCTGGCGGAAGCCCCGTGTTTCCAGCATGAATGATCACGTCAAAGGCAGCTATATCCCCGGCCTTCGCGGTTGTTTTTACTCTGCTTTTTTCAAGGAGAATCACCAGCTTAAAGGGATTGAGGTTGGTGAAGAGAAAAATGTTGGATCCGCTTAAGTGTTCTTCCAAGTTTTCAATTCCAGGTTTTCCTTCGCGTTCGGCAATCGCCCTTTTCACTATGGTGTTTTTAACAACGCGAAGATGGACGCTTTTCTCCAGCTTTCTCCTCAATTCTTGAAGCTGGGCAGCCCTAACCTTTTGCAGACTGGCAATTCCAACGGCCTTGTATTGCTGTATGAGGCTTTTTATTTCTTTGGTCTCTTCAGCCTTTACCAACGTTGTTTGGCGGAGTGACATGGGCTTCTCCTACGTTTTCACTTTGACTGGTGGACCCATCGTGGTTTTTAGTTGGATCGACCTAATGTTTTTGATCCCTCTTTTAAGTTTTCCTTCGATCCTTCTAATAACTGCCTGAACGTTTTGAGCTATCTCCTCATCTGGCATGTTTTCGTTTCCAACACGGCATTGAAGAACTGGTTGCCCCCTAAGCCTCACCAACACCATTTTTCGATGTTTCTTGATTTGGTCTGCTATGTTGGCTGTTGGAGGTATCGGCGTCGGCATCTTCCCTGCTGGTCCCAGAGTTGCGCCAAGACTCCTCCCTACAATTGGCATCAGAGGAGCCTCAGCGATGAAAAGGTCGTAATTTTTAGCTAGTTCCTTTTGCTTTTTCTTGTCGCTCATTAGGGCTTCGAGGTCGCCCCTTTCGACAACTAAATCAGCCCCTGCCCTTTTGGCTTTTAGAGCCATTTCGCCTGAGGCGACAACGCATATTCTGTTTTCCTTTTTAGGGGGATAGGGCAGCTCGATGAGTTCTTGGATTCTGCTCTCAGGCTTTTTTGGGTCGATATCCTGCAGATTTATGACGAGTTCTATGGACTGGACAAAGTTTCTTTTTTCAGATTTGCCTTTCACTTCCTTTATTGCGTCAAGGATAACCTTAGTGTCAAGCGGCATGTTTGAAGCCTCGCGCCAGAGACGTATAGAAGTTACTTATAAAAAGCTTGTTACTCCTCCTTTTCAAACAACGAGTCATGTTTTCCTTCATCGATCTCCCTTTGTACTTCCCGTGGATCCTTATCTTCCACAGTTACACCCATGCTGACGCAACTTCCCAAAGCTTCCTTAACCGCAGCCTTTAGGTTCTTGGCTAAAAGTTCAGCGCCCTTAACTTTGGCTATGCGCATGACTTGTTCCATGGATAAATTTCCTATTTTTTCGGTTTTCGGGTTTCCTGAACCCTTTTCAACTCCTAACTCACTGACTATCAAAGCGGAGGCTGTGGGTGTGCCTACGCTTACTTCAAACTCCTTTGTCTCCGTGTCCACAGTAATTTTCACTGGAACTTTCATGCCGGAGTAATTCTTTGTGACTTCATTAATTTTGTTCGCAACGGCGAGGACGTTGACGCCGAGGGGTCCAAGGGCTGGTCCTAGTGGCGGCCCAGCAGTTGCTTGCCCGCCGCTCACCAGTGCTTCAACAACCTTTTTTTCACTCATTTCGCTATTCCTTCTTCGCCTTCTCGATGAGCTTTACGTAGTCGGCGTGGACTGTAATGGGTAAGGTGAAGGTTGCCTCCAGCAATTCTAGGGTTACCTCCTCTTTTGTTCTGTCAACCCTCGTGATTTTCGCCCTCATTCCTTTGAAGGGGCCTCCCACGATTTCGACGATGTCATCTTCGTCCAGTTCCTCTATTACCGGCTTTACAACAATGTATCGCTCAACTTCAGGGAACGTCACGACTCCTGGGACTCTAGATCTAACGTGTTTGATCCCAGCTATAGCCTTTTCAACGGAGTGCGGTCCATCTGCCTCAATGAAAATGTAGCCCTTCAGTATTTCCGGCACAAGTATGGCTTTTATAGGCAACTTATTCATTTCAACCCTAGCCGCGATGAGGTCTGCAACATTTTTCTCCTGTCCCGCCGTGGTTCGCACGGCAAAGACTGCCGCGGAAATTTTCTCCGCTTCTCCCATGATTACATCTCCTTCATTATTCAGTAGGAGTACCACCGTGGAGTGCCATAGATATTAGACGAATGATAAATCCTACTCCACCGATTGCGGCAGTTCCGAGAAAACAGATTTTTATGGAAAGCCAAAGCTCGCTTCTGCCCGGCTTTTTGGCGAGTCTTAGCAATCTCGCAGACGATTTAAGAAATGACCTTAGTCCCATGGTTCTTCGCATCCTTTCAAAAATCAGTTCTGATATGTAAACTTATCTAGGCTACCAATTGTATAAAAAAATTCCAACACCTTTCCAGAGGGTTTTCTTTAATCTTCAAACTAGACAGCCCCCAAAAACCTTCAGACTTTTTCTATTGGCACGCCGATTTTATCCAGCGCTGAGATTAACCTGCCTTTATCTGCGCCTCTGATTCCCTTCCAGTCAAGAATCACCGATTCTACGGGTTCCATTGTTCTTTCGACGCATTGTTCTATTATTTCAGCGTCCACTCGTGGAATAGCATACTTCGGAATTATGTGGCCGAAGGCCGTTTGGGTGCTTAAAGCGATTCTCGTAAACTTTGCGTTGTAGTGGGGTCCACCGATGCCCAGTGCAACAGGGTAACTTGACCTTTTGGAAACGGCGGCCATTACAGAGTGAGCCACAGCCTCAGCCGCTTTCATATCCTCCCACTGCTTTGGTGAGCTTCCCAACTCAGCGAACATGGTGGGCACATCTAAAGACGGCCCATGATGTGTGCATTCGTAGGAAACTTTGTAGTCTAGTCCCATCTCTTCTCTTAGTCTGGACATTTCCAAAAGTGTGTCTTTCATGGCACTTGCTGGAGAGATGGAAACTTTTCTAGCTATGCCGCCATATTCCGCTTCTGCCAAGTTGCCTGGGGTGTGAACTGAGAGGGTTGGGATGCCGCTTTCGCTGCTGTGCTTGGATATGAAAATAAGTAGCTGAGGGGCGAAAAAATCGGTGATAAACTGGGTCTCAATGATTTCTTCCTCGGTGAAAATCAGCTTGACTTCTTGATCCTTAACCCTTTTTAAGTACACTGGATTTTTTTGGAATTCTTCTGAGAGTTTATCGAAGTCATAGTTGTCTAGGATTTTTTGAGCTATGTTCATGCCTGCGAGGTCTTCTGTTGAGACCACGATTAAAATCATGGCGGCGTCTTCC
This sequence comes from Candidatus Bathyarchaeota archaeon BA2, assembly GCA_001399795.1. Taxonomy (GTDB): domain Archaea; phylum Thermoproteota; class Bathyarchaeia; order Bathyarchaeales; family Bathyarchaeaceae; genus BA2. Next base: position 45,670 of record LIHK01000017.1, read on the forward strand.
TAACGGCTTATTGAAGGGGTGGCTTAGAAGATTAAGGTTTTCTTTGACTGGCACAGAGGGATACTGGCTGACTGGCATCATTGGAGGAACCTCTTCCCTACTTGCAGCGCATAGTGTTTTTCTGAAAAAATATTGTTTTTAACATTCTTCTGCTATTAGGCTCCAAATAGACTGCTTGGTATGCACCGTGACTGCGTCGAGAATGTTGGGTAGCATATATAGGGGGCTATATAGAAGGTCTATCTACGGAGTCGAGGTCGACTATGCATTTACTAACCCTTAAAGATTGGGCTTCAGAACAGATTAAAGAAGTAATTGACAAGTCTATCGAGATCAAGAAGAACCCAGATCGGTACCGAACCTCTTTAGAGGGCAAGTCCTTGGCCATGATCTTTCAGAAAACCTCCACTAGGACGAGGACTTCTTTTGAGGTGGCCATGACCCAGCTTGGGGGACACGCCCTCTACATGGATTGGAGAACGACAAACCTTGTCTTGGCAGATGTTAGAGACGAGACTAGATATCTCTCAAGAAACGTTGACTGTATTATGGCGCGTTTGCTGAAACACGCAGATTTGAAAGCCATGGCTGAGGCTTCCAGAGTCCCGGTTATAAATGGATGTGACGAAAAATACCATCCTTGCCAAGCCATTTCCGACCTGATGACGATCAAAGAAAAGAAGGGCTTCCTAAATGGACTGAAACTCGTTTACATTGGAGTCCACAACAACGTGTGCAATTCCCTGATAGAAGGCTGCACCAGGATGGGAATGAATATCACCACGGTTACGCCCATGGTGAACGAACCCTCCTTTGACAAAGAACTCGTTGAAGGAGCCAAAAGAACCGGGCTATACAAAACCACAATGGATGCCAGGGAAGCTGTGAAAGACTGTGACATAGTTTACACTGACACTTGGGTGGACATGGAGTTTTTCTTAGATCCAAAGTTTAAGGAAGAAAAGGAGAAAAGGATCAAGCTTATGATGCCCTATCAGGTCAACAAGGAACTGCTGAAGGAAAGTGACGCTCTAGTAATGCACGACATGCCCATCCACAGAGGCTACGAAATAACTGGCGACGTGGTGGAGAGCCCCAACTCAATAATCTATGACCAAAGCGAAAATAGGCTATACTCGGCAAAGGGCATACTGCTAAAACTTTTGGGCAAAACATGAAACGAAATGGATACCCCCTCTGTGTAGACCCCCTAGGTTTTTCTTTAAATACTCCCAACATTCGAAAGCGTAGATGCGGTCACATTCCTCGGCGCTCACTTTTGTCCAAATAGCAATACGCGCGCACATGCTCGGACATAACATTAAAGACTTTGGGTCGAGAATATATAACTTGCTTGGGGATTTTGAGTCGTAGGTGAATTATGGTTGGGGCGAGACCTGGAGAAACTTTTCCGACTAAAAAAGGAGAAATATAGAATTAAACTAATTAATATAAAGTTCGACAAGTCTAAAGAACCAAGTTTAACTACAACCGTAGAGCTTGAGAGAGATGGTGAAGTTCAAACAATTGTTTCAGCTGAAGAAGATTTTTTCTCATATGTAAGCCATTTACATTCGATTCCACATGTCGAGGATGATGAAAGCGACTTTGTGTATATCGAGAATCCAGATGATTTCTTCTCTATTCAAGAGAAGATTGTTGATATTTTTACGGAAAAGGTGAAGGAACTTATCATTTGTGAAAGAAGTATTGATGAGAAATATCGAAAATTTAGTAAAAGAATTAAAGACTGTGAAAGAAAATGGATTCTTTCAGAAAAAAACATTAGAGTTTTTCCAACCAGTATGTGCCAAATTTTTTACGATGTGTGTGTCTTAATGATTAAAGATTCGATAGAGAAATTCGAGTTAATTGATAAGGCTGATTTTAATTTAAATGGTTTACAGAATCTCTTGCATAGGGGTCAAGAATATGATGTAGGAGTATGCTTTAGCGCTTTTGTACTCACACCTAAAATTCCTATTGCAGAAAATGAACAATTTGATACAATTGTTGGCTTGATTACTTACGATCTAAAGAACAGAAGACCACTATCCTTCAATTTGAACACTCTAAGACAATTCCAAAGAAAAATTGGCAATGTTGGTCAGCATGGTCTCTGGGAATGTGTATTTGACCTTTTCGAAAGAACTACGAGAAATGATTCATTCAACAGCTTTCTTCCACTCCCGCTAAATATACGAGACTTTACTCCCCTTCCGTGGTTTTGTTATGCTTTCTTAAGCGGGATTCACCAAGACATCTTGATGGATGACTTTGCTTTGGATCTGCCCTTATTTATTACATTTGGAGCTCCTTTGGTCCTTCTTGAAAAACCAAGCTATATTTTCAATTCCGAGGAGCAAAAAGCGTTTATCATGCTTAGTTTTCGAGAAGATAATAAAATGTCTTATCATCAGGTGAGATTTGACGTGTCAAAGGGAGAACCTAACTTACATTTAGATTATGAGATATACCCCGAAAAGGGTCCTTCAAGGAAAATCATAGATCACTCAGTAATAAGTTTCGAAGATATATGGGATTTCAGTGAAAATCTGGCAATTGGATTTCTGGCAGCTTCAGCTTATGATGTCAAATTTGACACAATTATTATACCTGATAAAATTCGCGGAATTAAGGAGGCTTTCAGGAAGAAGCCATTAACTGTTTACCCATTATTTGTGAGAAGTATGGCTGGAAGACCCTACAGGTGGATAAAGGAGAGACCTGAAGCCATCGATGCTCTAAAAAACATCGCAACAAGAAAGGAGATTGTAAATGGAGAAGAATTGATTTCAGAACTCGAAAACATGCATTTAATAAGGGAAGGAAAATTAACTATTTTAGGCGACATCGTATACGTAAGGCTTCAACAATAGAATTGAAGTCAACACGAAGTTGAATAGGAGACTGGAGAAGCTTTCAGAGGACATGAAGGATCCGGAGTATCCGTAAACCATTGAAGAGTTGCTGCCATGAAGACGAGTTAAAAAGTTTAACTCTGGTATCACCGTAGTATTCAAGAATGTAGCTGGTCGGTAAAGGAAGAATGGAAAGAGCCCCCAAAACTGAGGACTTCCCCGTATTATTTCTTCCAATAAGAAGTGTGAACTCTGAAAATTCTAATGGTCTCTCGCACTTTTTTACGCCCTTAAATTCTCGAATGTCCATCCGACTTACAAACATGGTAATTCACCATTTCTGACGTACATCCTTAGTAGGTTACTATGAGATACATAAATATTCTTTATCTTGCAGAGCAGAGAGTTTTCTACTTCAAAATCATTTGCGTAAACTGTTCAGGACTGAAATCCTCTAGGTCTTCGTATGTTTGGCCTGTTCCAATGAACACTATGGGCTTGTGGGTTACGTAGGTTACGCT
>LIHK01000007.1 GCA_001399795.1 Candidatus Bathyarchaeota archaeon BA2
GTCCTATGGTACAACTTCATAAGACCGCACCAAACCCTAAAAAGACCGCCAGCAACACCAATAACTTGACAGTATCTAAGAAACACATCCTAATTGCAGTTATCACATTTGTTTTCCCAGAAATATTTGGAGCATACAAAATGACTGGAGCTTTTGGAGTAAAATTGATTTTTCCTTTCAGCCCGAAGACACCGTCAAAATCAGCTAGAAAAAGTTTCATCATTTCACCTTCCTACATTGTTCAGCTAAAAAAGGAATAAAGTCGGTTGGGAGATCCTTCACAATTTTCTTGTTTTCCAGTTCCTTTGTCATCGTTTCAAGTAAATTGGTCAAATGTTGGTGGACTGGACCAGAGCATTTTTGTAGAATGTAAGGATTTTCGTTCAAGGTTTTGCATATTTCACGAACGTCTGTTACCGAAGCGGAGATTCCACATTTCCTAAGGGCTTTTATTAGTTCTGGATAGCTTCTCAATATTTCTTCTTTTAACTGGTCAACAGTAAGCAATGGTCGCTTGGCAGCAACCTTTGGCGCAAAAGGACTAATTTTTCCAGTCATGTCGACTATTTTTTGTATGTTAAAAGTTTCATAGGCTCTGCAAATATCTTCAAGCAAACTAGCTGAGAAAGGGCAGCTTCCTATTATCGCTGGTAGGACAATCAGTTTATCTCGGTCGGGTCTTCCGTTAATCTCATCAAGAACCTGCTTCAATCTTGCTCGAACCTTTTGCAGATTAAGACCTGTTACATCTATTTCTAAATTGATGATTTGAACGGAAGGATCAAACCTATGAAGTATTGGCTCCCCTCCAATCTTTAGTTCAATAAAGCCAAATGGAGAAACTCTCTCCTTGCATATACAATTCTCAGCCTTAGCCTCCCACGAATAATATTCTGTCCAGTACTTCCCTAAACGTAATCTTGAAGGCAGCAATGAAGGCAGACAAATCAAATTCTTGCTGTTGAGGTTTCCCTTTGCGTATAAATGCATGTGACCATTAATAACCCACGTGAATTTTTCTAAGAGCTTTTTCAAAAGTTCCTTTGGATATGTTCCTTCTTCGCCGGTAATCCATTCATGACAAATCAAAGGCTATATTTTGGTTTTTGGACTTTCCGCTTTTTGTTTGCGTCTTCTAAGATATTGTTGACATCTGTCTCCAATATTTTTTCATCATAAAACTCAGCTTCATAGCGAGTATTCATGAAATACACTTGCGTGTTTCCCAACCTCTCCCATTTATCTCCACTGTAATGAAAATTTGGGACTGTCTGTTGGAGACCTTGAAGGATTCTTTCATCCTCATGATTTCCTCGAATTGCATATATAGGAATTTTGATGTTTTCGAAAATCTCTCTTATTTTCATCATCGCTTCTTCGCCTTCGGGATGGCGCACGTCCGAAGTCTCTGTCTTTCTCTTGTCGAACATATCGCCAGCAATGAGAATGACATCTGGGGATAGCTTCAGAACTTGATCCAACGCATTTTTGAAATCAGATATAGCATCGTACGCGCCCATATAGCTTTGAAGAAGGTGGGCGTCGCTTATTATCACAAATCTTTGTGTATCTTGCGGTGATGATCGCATTGGCTCACCTTTCATAAAAATAGCTTTACAAGTATTTTAAAATCACTAATTGAGCCTTAATGGTTATCCTTTTTCGGCGCATTGAAAGAAGATATCTTAATTTACCTTTTGAGGCATCTATCTAAATTATGTTCAAACTAACTTTCTTTGGCGGAGTAAATGAAATCGGTGGAACAGTTCTCCCAACCCATTGCAAAATTAAGTCACCCAATGGAAAATAGCTGAAATGACAATAAAGATAGAAACCGCAAGGTTGCTTGTACATAAAGCTGCTTGGCAATCGAAAACAAACCCGACCAGCTTAGATTAATCACTAAGCATGCTTCAATGGCGAAAGCGTACGCAGCTAAAGTCGCCACAGAGGTTACCAATGAAGCTATGCAAATTCATGGAGGCGTTGGCTACGTTGATTCCGATCTTGAACGCTATTATCGTGACGCTAGAATCAACGATATCATAGAAGGAACAGGTGAAATCCAAAGATATATAGTTGCCAGAGAAAGCTACAGAGAAATAGGCTTCTCAATTTAGATGCTATTGCTCTTCAAGGTCGCCCAGCAACTTTTTCATCGATTCCACTTCCTTCCTCAGCGTAGCTATGTCCTCCTCCAAAACGCTAGCCCTTTCCTCCCCAGCTTTCCTAAGCTTCTCTATCTCCGCCAAAAGATCAGATTTCTCGCTTTCCAGCTTCTCAATCTTTTCCCGTAAGCTTCTCAAAGTCTGCATAAACCCTCTCTCAATCCCCTTAATTTCTTCTATCGCACCTTTAATTGTTATCCTCTCCTTCCCAAGGACAACTCGAAACCTTCTTTCGCACCTAGGGCACTCGTAAAGCCCTATTGTAAGCTTAAATCTCTCACCAGTCTTGCTTGGCCTGCCAACCATGGCCCACGTCTTGACTGGATTAACGACCTCAATCCCGCATTTAGGACATTCAACCAAATTCTAAACCCCATGTAACTGAGACTTGATTCTGAAATCTGTTTTGAAATATGCTAAAACTCCAAAATAAAAGAGGGAAGATTAGAGGGAGAGGACGAACTGGAGTCGCTCAGCCAACTCTTTATAGCGGTTCCTTATCGTAACCTCAGTTACCTGAGCAATTTCAGCGATTTCCCTCTGGGTTTTTCTTTCCCCAGTCAGGACCGACGCGATGTAACTGGCAGCCGCAGCTATGCCAGTAGGTCCTCTTCCTGACGTAAGCTTTAGTTCCTTTGCGGCTGCAAGAATCTTGTGGGCAATCTCTTCAACCTTTCCCTGCATGGTTAGTTGATTAGAAAATTTGGTTATGTATTGGCTGGGTTTTAGGGGCTGAATGAAATAGTCAAGCTCCTTCACGAGAAAACGATAGCTGCGTCCAACCTCCTTTTTATTAATGTTTGAGGCTATGGCAACCTCCTCTAGAGTTCGGGCCAATCCGCACTGTCTGCAAGCTACGTATACGGCAGCGGCAGTTACGCCTTGAATAGACCTTCCGCGAATAAGGCGCTCCTTAACTGCTTTACGGTAGATGATAGAGGCTGTTTCAAGGATGTTTTTGGGCAAGTTAAGATTATTCGCTATCTTGGAGATTTCAGAAAGGGCGAAGGCAAGGTTTCTCTCAGTAGCGTCAGAAACTCTAATGCGGCGTTGCCACTTCCGAAGCCTGTAAATCTGAGCCTTCTGCCCAGGGGACAGCCTTTTGCCGTAAACGTCGCGGTCGTGCCAGTCAATCATGGTTGAGAGACCCTTGTCGTGAATGGTGAACGTGAGAGGGGCGCCAACTCTAGCTCGCTTGGCACGCTGCTCGTCGTCGAAGGCGCGCCACTCTGGCCCTCGATCCGCGAGTTTGGCGGCGACAACGAATCCGCAGTTCATGCACACAATTTCGGCACACTCATAATCTCGCATGAGTCGGGTGCTCCCGCACTCTGGACACTGTCGAATCCTTGTTGGTTGCGGAGTAGCTTCTTCCTTCATCTTTTTTTCTTCCTCTCTTTCCTTCCGGGTTTAGAGGGGACAGCGTAAAGAACGCTGTTGACGAAAAGATGCGGATCTTTTACGTTTGGTTTCACAGCCACGTATGGGGAAGAAGCGGGGCCAAACACGTCGAAAACTTTTCCCACGGATTTGAGGGTTTCATCCACTACTTTGTCGCCTACTCGAGGAACGTTTTCTGCCTTGAGAATTACGTTTCTGCTGGAGCTTACGTGAAGGACATGACCGATTCTCTGCAAAATCTTCTTTTCCCCTCACAAAACCTAGGGTTCAACCGAGCCGTTTTATTTAAACCTTTCTGATTGTAAATTCCGAAAAATTCTGAAATTCTCAACTTTTCACCTCCAAATCGATAGTTTACCATATTTTTCCCTTGCTTATTTGAAATATTTGATAAATTTTTAACAGCTTCCATAGAAAGGAAGTCAATCTGCAAACTAAACTTGCTAATGGCAACTTTAGTTTTCCCGCCACCACAAGAAATAAAGGGTTAAAACCCACAAAGATTTGGATACAGAAATGCGGAAACAAAACAAGATTGTCTTATGGCCTGTTTACTTTGACTCCACCAAAACGCGACTTGAGGGAAGAAGAGTTCCCAAAAGCCTTGCCACCCCTTCCCCTGAACTAGAGGAAATTCGTAAGGCTGTGGAAAGGGTAGGTCTTCGACCAGAAATAGTTACCGACGCCACGCATCCGAGTTCTCCGTGGCAAAAAACTGGTCTAGTAGCCATCCCCAAAAAAGGTTCCAAAGCCAAAATCCTACGGGAGATTGCGAAGGAACTTTTGAATATCCGTAGATAAACTTGATGTAAAAGAAAATGTATGTAGGTTTTCCCTAACCGGGTTCCTGCTACTAAACAGTTTCTTTAGGGACAAGGACAGCGTTTATGATACCGTTTTGCCCAGGGCGAGATGTCACGCGGGCAGTCCCCAGCGGAGTCTGAATTATCGTTCCCTTAGTAATTACTCCTCGGCGGTCGTAATCAACGTTAGCCGGGTTTCTTATCACGCGGAGAATTTCAACTTTTTGAGTTTTCCCAGAGGGGTCGGAAATGTTTGCGTGCTTTACGCGGAACAACCGAACCTTTTTGTTTCCTCCACGTCTTCGGCTAACCTTTCTTTTGACCTTACCCAACGTTGTTTCTGTGGCGAAGGATCCCTTTTCATATCTTCTCTTGATTCGGTATCTTCGTTTTCTGCCACCTGAAGCCTTCCTCTTGTGTTGGTCACCGTGCCATACTGACAAGCCCTACGTCTCCTCGGATGATTTCGATGAGACTACCAAAACTTAACATATAAGCTTATCTTAACAGGACTATTTTTCTAAGTTCGTTTCTCCGCCAAATTCGGGCTTCGCAAAATCCTCGAATATGCTTTTGAGTTGCCGCTTCATGTTTCGTATGTCGTGGCTTAGACCGAAGTAGTCGGCGAAAAACTCTGTTGTCCTTATGACTTTTTTCCGTCCAGCTCTTTCACGTGTGATCAAATCTAAATCTTCTAGTTGTTTAAGGTGACCGTACGCGTGGTGCCCTCTAACGTCGACAACTTGGGGCTGGGGCACAGGTTGTCGATAGGCGATGTAGGACAACGTCTTTAAAGGACCACTAGATAGAAGAGGCTTTGTGGCCAGCCTACGAACCTTAGGCGTGTAATCCGCCTTCAGTTGCAGAACGAACCGTTCACCTTCAAGCTCAAGAATTTCAAGGGCAGTGTTGCGACTTTTATATTCCTCCATGATGGATTTTGCGATTTTCCGGACTTTCCCTTTGGATCGAGTCTTGATCACGCTTCCCAACGTCTTTAAATCAAGAGGACGCCCAGCCACGTAGAGCGCTGCCTCTAGCAAAGCTAGATCGTTCTTGAATTTTTCCTTACCAAGCTCAAATGATTCCTGTTCCCTTTCCATCAACAGTCGGACCTTCCATGACGGTTATATATAATTCGCCAAAGTTTTCCTCCTGCCACAAGTTCACCTTACCCCTTTGTGCAAGGAAGAGAAGGACGATAAACGTTTTCACTGCCTCCAGCTTTTCTACTCCAGCTACGACTTTGGAAAATACAACGATCTTTCCTCCAGTTGCAAGTCGGTGGAGAAATCCATACAACTTTTTCATTCGCTCTTCGACTTCCATCAAATAAAGGTCAAGGGGAGGAAAAATTTCTGGAGGGGGTAATACGGTTTCTAAAGGCGGTTTTAAAGAGGATAGGCGTTCACCCTTCAACACTTCGTCTAGTACGTTTAGCAGGTGTTGGATTGTGGTGGTAGTCAGCTCGTAACGGAGGGGAAGAAACAGCGGTGGAGGAAGGAAGTCCGGTGGAGTTTTAGGTGGAGGTGGGGGCTCCTCCAGTTTTAGCAGAAGCTTAGACTTCATGAGGTATATGGTGGTGGAAGAATCGAGTGCCACGCCCGAGGCCCTGAAATCAATTTCTCCCCTTTTCTCCATTTCCTCCAAGAAGGATGTTAAAAGAAAAGCGATGTTAATATCCCATGATGCTATCTTTTGCAGTCTGTGAAGCTCAAAGAGTATGTTCCAAGGAGGCTGAAAATAGAAGGGTTTTCCAACAGACGAAGACACTAAGCTGCCTCCTTAAACGTGGTTGAAACCACATGGGAAACTCCGTTACGCTCGTATACGCCGTATACCTTCTCGGCTTTGCTAACCATCTCAGGCTTTAAAGTGATGACCAGAAACTGAGATTTTGCCGATTCTTCAGCCAAAAGTCCTCCCAGCTTCTCTACGTGAAAGGCGTCTAGATGCACGTCGATTTCATCGAATAGGTAGAAGGCGGCGGGCATGAAATCTTGCAGAGCGAATATGAAGGCAACCGCGGCTACGGACCTTTCTCCGCTGCTGGCTCCACTCACAAGTATGGGAGGTTTGCCAGAGAATTGAACAACCATATCTAACCCGCCGGCAAAGGGGTCTTCAGGGTTTTCCAATTTCAGGGTAACTTCTCCACCGCCCGTGAGTTTCGAGAAATACTTTCTGATGCTTTCGTGTATTTGATTGAAGGCTTTCATGAAAACCGCACGCTTTTTCCTTTCAACTTCATCCATGAAGGAGAGAATGGCTTGTTTTTCCCGTTCAAGCTCATTCATGCGTAGGGACAGTTCTTTGTATCGTGAAGCTTGCTCAGCGTATTGCGAGATGGCCAGTTGATTAACGGCTCCAAGTCGCTCTAACTCGAAGCGCAACAGTTTAAGCGTTGACTCAGCCGTCTTAAGCTGTTCCGGCGAAACTTCTAAGGGCTCTTCGTAACCGAGCTCCCTCAATCGATTGTGGTTTTGGTCTAGTTGCAACTGGTAAGTTTGGAGGCTGAGTTGGAGCTCATCGAACAATTGGTCACTTTGTTCATACTCAGCGTCCAACCGAAGCAACTTCTTATCAATTTCGTCAATCTGAGACGAGAATTGTTTCGACTCCTCCTTAGCGGTTAAAACTGAGCGAGACAGTTCCTCCTTTGCCTTTTCAAGCTCCAGAAGGTCTTTTTCAAGCGTCTCTTTTTGTTGGCGCGCTTCCTCAACTTCCTTCTCTAGAGTTAAAATCTGCCACTTAATCTTTCCAAGCTGAATTCTAATGTTGTCAGCTCCTATTTTGAGGACATTCTTAAACGTGGATTCGAGAGTTGAAAGGGCGGTTTCTGTTTCACCAAGCTTCCGCCGTAACTTAACGATTTCGTCTCCAAGCCTTTCTCGCTGGACCTCCATTTCCTGAATTTGAACAGAGTCGGTTTTTCGCCTTAAATCTGCTAATTCTTCCCGCAATTTCTTTATTTCTTTTTGAAGAGAAACGCGTTGAGCCTTTTGAAGTTCAATCCGAGTCTTTTCCTCCTTGAGACATTCTTCATCTCCTCGGATGTACCGTTCGATGCGCTTAATATTCCGTCTAGTATTCTTGACGCTTCTCCGTATTCTTCCAATCTCATCCTCAAGGGTGGCGATAATTTCTACTAATCTGGTATTTTCCATCCTAATTTTATCGATTTCTTCTTCAAAAGCGGCCACGTCGCTATCTCTTCTCGCCAAGTGATCCTGAAGAGCCGTTACGGCTTCGTCTAGGCTCTTGACGGCGGATTCGCTTGGAATGATGGAGGAGAAGTCGATGGGGGCTCGATAATAACCACTTTCAATTCCTCCACCAGCCTCGAAGAGGTCTCCGTTAACGGTTACTCCCCGATGGCCGCTACGTGAAGCCGCTAGAGCCGTTTTCTCATTTGCCGTTACTAAGGTATCTCCAAAAACGAAAATAACAGCTGGCTCGTGGCGTTTTGCGCACTTAACAAAGGCGGAGGCGGGGCCTCTCGTTCCCTTAATTGTTGGGGGGTTTATGGACTTAATGGTGGACAACTCTTCAAGGGGAATCATCTTGATTCTACCTAACTTTAAACGTTTCAGCGTTTCTGTGCAAGTGAATGCTGTATCAAAATTTTCAACAACCACGGCGTCTAGCCAACCAGCCGCAGTTGCCTCTATAGCTTGCTCATAACCACTCTCTATCTCGATTAAATCTCTTAGTCGCCCGTGCACACCGGAAATAACGCCTAACTCCGCGAGTTCTTCAATATTTCTTAACGCCTTTTCTTCTATTGCAACCTTTTCAGCTAGTTCTCTTTGAGTAGCAAATTCCACCACAGCCTCTCGAGCGGATTCAGCAATTTTCCCAGCTTGGTCTATCTCTTTCTCCACAGATTGTTTTTGAGTAATCCTTCGTTCCAAAGTTCGTTCAAGATTTCTGAGTCTGTTAATCTGTTCCTTCTGCACGGACTTAAGGTCTAAGAAGGACTTTTTTACATCATTAAGCGTGGATTCAAATCTATCTCTGCGGGTCTTGAGTTCGTTTAGTCGGCGTGAAAGAACCTTGATTGTGGTTTGGCTTCGGATATAATTGCTTCGAAGATTAATGAGGCTTTGGGTAAGCTTGTCTATCTGTTGTTCAACTTCCTTAATTTTCTTGCTATTTTCGCCTAGATTAGCACGTAGCTGGGCAGTCTCATTAGAGATAGCATCGTATTGAAATTGTTTGAACGCGATTTCTTTAGAGATACCTTCACGTTCCCGTTTTAATCGTCGAATTTCCTTACGGTTTTCACCAATTTCATTTTTGATAGACCTTAGCTGTTCGAGGTTGTTTTCTCTCACTTTCTTGAGACCTTCGAGGCTTGTTGTTCCAGCGTTCATTTTTGTTGTCAGTTCAGTTAGCTTCGACTTGACGTCGCCTATCTTGATTTGGACGCCGAGGAGTTGTGTTCCGCCTTCCTCAACCATTTCTGAACTTAGTTTTCTCCACTCCGTTTCAATTTCGCGGCGTTGAGATCTTAGCTGTTCCCTTAATTGCCTCGATTTTTCGACTTTGTCCCAGACCTTGTCAATTTTTGATTTGGTATCGTCAATTTTTCTTTCGATTTCTAAGATTTCGTTGAAGGTTTTCACGGCTTCGAATCTTTCGATTTCTTTTTGAAGGAATATGTAGTGAAGAAGCTCGTTGCGTTCTCTTTCTAGGTCGTTAACTCTTTTCTGAACTTCATCTATTCGACCCATGGCTGTTCGGATAGATATCTCGGCTGCCCGAAGTTTTTCTTCGGCTTCAGCTTTTTCAGCGTCATACTGGGCTATGCCAACCAAGTCGGCTATCATTTTTCTACGTTCGTGAGAAGAAATTTCAGCCATGCGCGTAATGGTTCCTTGTAAAACAACGTTGTGTCCAGTTGGGCTGATTCCAGCCATGGATAATATATCAATAACGCGGGACCTTGAAATCCTTCTTCCGTTGAGCCTGTAAACGCTTTGACCATCTCTGTAAACTTCACGAGAAACGGTTACGGTACTTGTGTCAACGGGTATGCGGTTGTCACTGTTGTCGAATTGAAGGACAACTTTGGTGACTTTCGCTTTTTCTACACCTGCTTTAGGAGACCCGTGAAATATTAGCTTAGCGAAGCTTTCAGCGCGAAGTTTTCTAGCGCTAAGCTCGCCCAAGCCAAACAAAACAGCGTCAACAATGTTGGTTTTCCCGCTTCCGTTCGGTCCAGTAATCACCGTGAAGCCTTTGCCCAGCATGATGCTAGCGGTTTTTGGACCGAAAGATTTGAAGTTTTTCAGCTCGATTTTTTTAATGTACGGCATTTTGTCCACACCGTCCTCGGTTTTTTACGTAACGGGAGTTGACCCACATTTTACCAATCTTTCTATAAATATCTTCTATAAATAAACATATGCACAGGAAACAAATTTTAACTATTTTGTAACAAAAGCTTCGAGAGTTTTCATCTTTTTCTTGCGCCGCGAAACTTCTCCGCCATTTTTTTGACAAAAGTCTTGATACTTTCGCTACTGCCATAAACTAGCATATATCCGTTCTTTTGCATTTTGCATAAGAGCTTGTTTTCCCTAGCGATCCTTTCTATGTCTTCCTGAGAGGTATCTTCTGAGATTTGAACTCGCACCCAACGTTTACCCTTTGGGAGTCCTGGAACAAACCTAGGAGGCGCCTCAGCCTTTCCCTCGACTTTTACTGCTCTCCTAGCCTCCTCAAGCTTCTTCATCCACTGTTCAACAAATTCTAATCCAAATTTTTTCTGTGCGGCAAAAATGAGGTAGGATTCGACATTTCCCATGTAGGCTTCAAGTTTTGGAATGTTTTCGATGTGGGTTGGGTCTGCTTTCAAGATTTCTATCATGGTCTTGGCGGAGCGCAGGTCGTTCATGACATCGGGTGGGATTTTTTCACCCCTTTTTCGAAGTTCGGTAAGTAGGTCCGCCAAAACTTTCCACCTTTCATTGTAACTCATGATTCGGGTTATCCTCCGTTCCAGAGTGTCTCTGGATATAGAATAACAACAGAATCGTACTTTAAGTTTCAGATACTATAAAATAGGTTCCCACATCCCACGCGTATTGGTTGCAATCCACTATGTTTCCATTTAGGTCAGAAACTATAATAGTATCTGGAGACGAAGCAAAATATGGCTCTTAGCTTCGTTTCCTCGACCTCATGCTTTAACAACTGCACTTTTCCTCAATTTCTTTACGTAATCTGAAAACCCGTAACCTTTCTTCTCCTCAAACTTCAACTCAAGCTTATGGTACATATTTTTGAGAACCAATTTCTCTATCACGGACGCCCCTGAACTCAGCAGCTTCTCTAAACCAGCAGAAAAGACCTCTGGTTTCTCAGCAATTTCTTCTAGCTTCAAATGAGAGTTGTTCTCTAAATAGTCGTAAATAACCTTGGCGCCAGCTTCTCTGAAAACCTGCATTAGCGTCTCGTCTACCACTTTGAGCAATAGATTGTCCAGTGTTTCCATGGCGTAAATCCGCTTGGTCATCTCGATAACTTCTAACATCATGCATTTTTGCTGAGTAAAGACTTCAATAAATGTCGAATTTAACTTGTATGAAGGTAATATATGTATTGAAAATAAGCATCCATATTCAGAATCCGACTCAAATAACACATCCAACAGACGTCTGAACGTTCCTCTTTCAAGGATGAAACCAAAAGCTTGAACTTAACCTCATAGAGTTCGTCGAGAAACGAAAAACACCTTTCTACTCCTCATATTCTTGCCGTAGCTTGAAGCATAAACGTTTAATGCTGGTATTTTGTACAATCAGTGCTCCCTCTGAATCAAGCAACTTCTCCAAATAGGAATAGAAAACCTCAACCTTCTCGCCAACCTCTTCTCGCTTCAACAAGACATGCCTTTCCAGGAGACTGTAAATCAACTCGGAAGTAGACTCTCCAAATACCAGCCTAATAGTATCATCTATAGCCTCAAACAACAACGCACCAAACTTTTCCATTTTCTCGGCTCACTCCTTTCACATCAAGGCTAAAGCAATTCGTCTAGACTCAGATTCCAAGTTAATCTGCCCTAATATTTATTATGTTAAACATTCAAATTCGGAATTTGAACCAAATAGAAAAATTTTATAGAACAAATATCTAATATATATTCCTTGATGATTCCTTTTTGTCTTGAAAGTTCTGATTCTTGCGATTGTTGTTTGCATTCTTATGACGTATTTCTCGGATGCGCTTTAAGGTATTCGTTTAATGCCTTCTTTGTTATAACCCAGTTTCTGCGGAGTTTGAAAGCTCCTATGCTCCCCTTTCGCGCCAGTAGGCTTAAGTATTCTTGTGTGTAGGGCGTGAGTTTGCTCGCTTCAGCCAGCGTCAGTATTTCTGCTTCTTTTTCAAATGCAAGAAGGTAGATGTCAAGCGACCTCTCAACACAATGAGCTACGAAGTTTGTGAAAGGAATCATATTTCCGTTATCTGCCTCGCTTAATGCTCTCAGATATTTCGGTCGGTCTACCTTAAGGAAGACCGTGAAGGGATGTCCGCTTCTCATTAGTATGACATTCATTAGGAGCCTTGCAGTTCTGCCATTTCCTTCTAGAAAAGGATGTATGTAAACGAACTTGTGATGGAAAAAAGCTGCAAGTTCAATAGGCCTTAATTCGTCTTGGTTTTGGCTGAGGTTCTGCAGAAGCTCACTTATCATCGATTGGATCTTGTCTGCCGGAGGTGGTATGAAAGTTGCACCTGTAACCCTGACGAGACCAGTTCGGTATTTGCCTGCGTTTTGGTTATCTATGCCGCGCATAAGAAGCTCGTGTACATTCAGGATATCGTCTTGTTTGATTACCGTTCCCTTTTGAGCAAGTTTCTCAACGTAGTTAATGGCATCTGGATGGTTTCTCGCTTCTAAATGTTCTCTTAGGCTTTTTCCACGAACCGTTATTCCCTCTTGAATGACGAGTTGAGTTTCTCTAAGTGAGAGAGTGTTGCCCTCGATGGCGTTAGAGTTGTAGGTAAACTCGATTTGCATTTGTTCCCATAGTTTCTTGACAAGTTGAGGAGGCAGAGGGCGAAGATTGTCCAGAGTTTTCTTTTTTGAAAGTATTCTCGCGTATATTTTAGGTTTCAACATCTGCATAGTAGTATTCCCACTAAATCTTCTTAGTGGATTAACCGATATAAAAAAGTATCGTATAAATAAGTTTATTTTACATCCGATATATCCTTTGACCCTTACGATGCTTATGACGATATTGCAAGTTGTTAAATGTGGTTGTCTTAGTTTGCTGCTATGATTAAACTCGCTACGCAACAGTTTAACATAAACTACAGCTTCCAGTAGTCACCGACATAGAGAACAAAGTCTCCACAAAACGAAAATGCAAACTTACCAAATATCTGAACCCCATACGAAAAGGTTTTTAGTTTCGTCTCCCAACAGAACAAGCAAAACTAGTTTCAAAGTGTGAGGTGATGAGTTTGTCTATATTTGCGGCACCCGGCGCATATGATCGTGCCATTACCGTGTTTTCTCCAGATGGGCGTCTCTTTCAAGTTGAATACGCCCTCGAAACGGTGAACCGTGGAGCAACAATATTGGGAATAGCTTGCTCTGAAGGGGTTGTCTTGGGGGCGGAGGAAAAAATTGAAACAAAACTGCAGGACCCAAATTTCACTTGGAAGCTGTACGAGGTTGATGACCATCTCGGGGCAGCGGTTGTCGGTTTAGGTTCCGACGCCCGTATCCTTATCGACCAGGCTAGGATTTACTCCCAAAGCAATCGCCTAATGTACGACGAAGCAATCGACACCGAAACCATTACAAAACGCATCGGAGACATAAAACAACTCTACACTCAACACGCGGGAGTAAGGCCCTTCGGAGTCTCAATCATCTTCGGCGGAGTCGACAAAACAGGAAGTAGAATATTCTCAACAGACCCAAGCGGCTCCTACAGAGGCTACAAAGCTGTAGCCGTGGGCATAGACCGCGAAACCGTTGAAGGCATTTTAAAGGAGGAGTACCGCGAGGACCTGAGCCTCGACGAAGCAATAAAACTTGCCGTTAAATGTCTCACTAAGTCTCTTGAGGCGAGAGGGGAACAGCCGAGGGTCAAAATAGTAGTGATTCCGTCCGAAACAAAAAAATTTAGAATGCTTTCCGAAAAGGAAATTGAGGATTACCAGAGAGGGTTTGAGGGCAGTGGAGCCCCATGAGCGAACGGTACACCGTTGCACGCATAACCCATGATGGAGAACACTTCGAAATTCTGGTCAAGCCTCAACCAGCTTTTTCTTATAGGCTCGGAAAAACCATGTCGATTTCCGAGGTATTAGTTACCGAAACCATTTTCACAGACGCAAGTAAAGGATTGAGGGCGTCGGAAGACAAGTTGCAGAAAACTTTCGAAACCACAGATCCCATCAAAATAGCCGAAATTATCCTCAAGAGGGGTACGCTACAGTTAACCACAGAGCAACGAAGACGATTAGTTGAAGACAAGCGAAAACAAATCGTTTCCTTCATATCTCGTCAATGTGTTGATCCGAAAACTAATCTTCCACACCCCCCTTTACGCATAGAGCAAGCAATGGAGCAAATTCACTTCTCTATAGATCCCTTCAATGACGCCGAAGAACAAGCAAAAGAGATCATAAAACTTTTACGTCCCATCCTACCCCTTAAAGTGGAACAAGTCTCCGTGGCCGTACGCATACCACCAGAGCATGCAGGTAAAGTTTACGGAACCGTCAAGAGTTTTGGTGTGATAAAACGGGAACAGTGGCAGGCCGACGGATCGTGGTCCGCAACCGTGGAAATGCCAGCTGGGCTTTACGGTCCCTTTCTGGAAAAGTTGGGAAAAATAACTCGAGGCAATCTTGAAGCAAAAATGGTTGAATAAGTCTTTCGTGTTTAAGGTGATGAATATGCCTCTTTTCTACGAGAAGAAACAACTTGTAACTCCCGGCGATTTTCTTGCTGAGGGAAACTACATAGCCGGCGAAAACACATATAAAGACGACGACAAAATTTATGCCAGTCGAGTTGGGCTCGTTGACTACGACGCTCGAAAAATTCACGTCGTTGCCCTGAAAGCTTTTTACGTTCCTTCCGTTGGAGACACCGTTATTGGAAAAATCGTTGAAGTGGGCACTGGCGGCTGGGCGGTGGACATTAACGCTCCCTATCTCGCGATGCTTCGAGCGGCAGACGTTTTGGATCGCCCATTTGGATTTAGAACAAGCGATTTACCTTCCATCTTCGACGTGGGTGATCTCTTAATCACGAAAATAATTGCCTATGACCGAACTCGTGACCCTCTTCTAACTGTCCGTGAACCAGGCCTCGGGAAGATTATGCGGGGACAACTTGTTAAAGTCACTCCTACAAAGATCCCACGGGTTATTGGAAGGAAAGGTTCCATGATAAGCATGATAAAAAAGGAAACAACGTGTCAAATCACAATTGGTCAAAATGGATTGATTCTCATTAACGGCAAGACCCCTGAAGATGAACGACTCGCTGTTATGGCTCTTCATAAGATTGAGGAAGAATCTCACACAAGTGGGTTAACGGATCACGTAACTGAGATGCTTAAAAAGAAAAAGGAAGGTGTTGAACATGCCTAAAAGAAAAACTGAAAAGAAGAAATTAAATATACCTCAGAAAAACCCTGAAAAACTAATTGCCAAAGATGACGTTCGAATAGATGGAAGAAAATTAGACGAGTTAAGACCCGTAAAGATTGAGGTTGGTGTTCTCGGCAACGCCGACGGTTCAGCTTACATCGAGCAAGGGAAGAACAAAATTCTCGCCGCGGTCTACGGACCAAAAGAAGTTCACCCTAGGCACTTAGCCCTACCAGACCGCGCTTTACTCCGTTGCCGCTATCACATGGCACCCTTTTCAGTTGAAGAAAGAAAGTCACCTGCCCCGTCAAGAAGGGAAGTTGAACTGTCCAAGGTAATTCGGGAGGCTCTAGAGCCATCCGTCTTCGTCGAATATTATCCACGAACATCCATTGACATTTTCATCGAGGTTCTACAAGCGGACGGTGGAACAAGATGCGCGGCTATCACTGTTGCTTCCCTCGCATTAGCTGACGCTGGAATTCCTATGCGAGATTTAGTTGTTGCATGTGCGGCTGGAAAAGTGGATGGACGCTTGGTGGTCGATTTGACCGACTTTGAAGATAAGGAGGGTGAAGCAGACGTACCTCTAGCCTTGATGCCTAACTTAAACGCTATAACGTTGCTTCAGATGGATGGAGGCCTAACAGTTGATGAGTTCGAGAAAGCGGTCAACCTCGCCATCGACGGCTGCAGGGAACTCTATAAGTTTCAAAAAGAGGCGTTAAAGTCAAAATACGTCGCTGTTAAGGAGGCTGTAGAAGAATGAGTTCTTCACCCATGGTTGTACGCGTCAAACAAAAACGGATAGCTGAGCTAATCTCGAGCGGAAAGAGACTTGACGGACGAGGGTTAACTGATTATCGTGAAGTTAAATTAGAGGTGGGAGTCATTGAGCGTGCTGAGGGCTCTGCTCGCGTGCGCCTTGGCAAAACTGAAGTGATGGTTGGAACGAAAATCGAAGTCGGCCAGCCTTTTCCAGACGTACCCAACCAAGGCGTCCTCACCGTTAACGCTGAACTGGTGCCCTTAGCTTCCCCTACCTTTGAACCAGGACCGCCAGATGAAAACTCAATAGAACTAGCGAGAATCGTTGACAGAGGAATAAGAGAGTCAAAGGCAATTGAACTAGAAAAGCTATGCATCGAGCCGGGAAAGAAGGTCTTCGTAGTCTTCATTGACATTTACGTTCTTAATCACGATGGAAATCTGATAGACGCTTCGTCCATAGCGGCCTTAGCCGCTTTGTTAAACACAAAGATGTTCAACTATGAAGTTGAAGGTGGAGAAATTAAGGTAAAGCCGGGTTACACTCCTCTTCCAATCAAAAACCATCCAATAGCTGTTACCTTTGCCAAGATAAACGACAAGCTTATAGTGGACCCTTGGCTTGAAGAGGAACAGGTCATGGAAACTCGGCTTACAATAACCATGGACAAAGACGGAAAGATTTGTGCAATGCAGAAGGGTGGCCACGGCTATTTCACGCTACAGCAAATCTTGGAAGCCGTAAAGATAGCTCGAGAAAAAGCTGAGGAGCTGCGAAAGCTTGTGGTGAGGGGCTGATGGGTCGCCGAAGAAAAACAAAGAAGGTTGGTATGACAAGAGGGCTTGGGTCTCGCTACGGTGCAACCGTGAGGAAGCGCTACGTCAAGGTACTTTCAGAAATGAAGAAAACCCATAAATGCCCCCAATGTGGCTCTGAGTCGATTCGACGGGAAAGCGTGGGCCTTTGGAATTGCAGAAAATGCGGCCTCACCTTCACGGGTGGCGCCTACACTCCCGTCACAAAACTTGGAGTTGTGGCGAAACGTGCTGTAAAGGGTTTACCAGCGCCAGAAGCCTTGATAGAAGAGAAAAGTGAGAATTTATAGTTAACTTCCGAAACCCTTTCTTTGAAACGGTGGCAAGAAGTGATACTGCTAACCACATCTCGGAGACCAACGAGGAGAATAAGAACGCTTTGTCACGATCTTGCACGTTCTATTCCAAACGTTGTGCGAATCAACAGAGGCAAGCTGAATCTCGATGGAATAGCTGAAAGGGCGCTTGAACTTAAGGCGGATCGCGTTATTGTTGTTGATCGATGGAAGGGGGGACCCGGAAAAATCAATCTTTTTCGAGTAGAAGCAGCTGGTTTAACTTCTGTTCATCCCTTGATGTACGTCGCGGGCATTAGGCTTCAAAGGGAAATTGAGGCAGAGGCAAAGGCTGTTCGATCGCTCGTTGTGACCACGGCGCCAAAAAATTCCCCTGAAGTCACGAAAATCGCAGAGAATTTATCGAATTTTCTCAATTTTCCATTGTCATCAATAGATGAAGCTGCTTCAAAATATCAGGCTTCGATGCACGTTTCACACAACGCTTCGGGTCGTATCCAAATCACGTTTATGCTCCTTCCACAAATGGTTGAAACAGGTCCTCGAATCATCATATCACGTGTGGTGTGGGAAAACTAGAAATGAAGGCACAAGCTGTTATCCGCCTAAATTTTTCGTCTAAAAAACAGTTGAAAGTTGTACTAGAGGCGTTGAAACCAGAAACCAGAACCGCCCAAACCCGCCGCTCCAAGGTCCATGTTAAGGGTGAAGGAAGCAAGTTAACACTGAGTTTCGAGGCGACGGATACTTCAGCTCTAAGAGCCGCCATAAACTCTTATTTACGGCAAACTAGTATGGTAATTGATGTTCTAAGGTTAATAGACGTTTCCTCGTAACGTTTTGTTACGGAGGTCAACTTTTACCATGTACGTCGCGGATCTTGCGAACACAAAGAACACCGATAAAGTTTAGATGCATCTAAATACTTTCACTATGGTGGTATGGACAAAAACCATAACAAAAATAGGGAAAATTAAGCGGTCTTGTAACTAATACCGAACACCGAACACTGAAATATGTTGGTTTTGGAAAGACGGCATTTATAGTGCGTAGAGTAAGTAAGGAATACAATAACGGTCATGAGACATATGAACAGAAGCTTCTTTGAGATAATTGCTGAAATACTGCAAGTAGCGAAGAATGGGGCAAAAAAGACGCGTATTATAAATTCATGTAACCCTTCTTCTAAACACAAATATTTAGACATGTAGAAAAAGGGGAAGTTACGCTAGTGGATTTTGAAACTGGATTTCCAATTCATAACTCATATTAAACGTTGGATTCAACGTTAAGCCGCAATGTCAAACAAGAAATCTAAACTACCAAACTGCAAATTCAAAAAACCGTGCAATTTCAAAAGAAAGTACCGAACTGAAACAAAATGCCGTTGGAACGGCAAATGCAACCAACAAATCGGCATGCGCTAAGGCATAAAAAGAGGGAAAGTGTAGCCGAAGCGCACAGCCAAACCTAAAGCCCATACTGTTCTTTATTAGCCTTCAGAAACTCTCATCTCCGCTGAATACAATTGACGAAAGCCATACTGAAATCAGTTAATGAACCCCAAACCACAAAAGCGTTTTAGGTGAAAACGCTTAATTAACGCGAGACCATAATGCAAAAGAGTTCGGAGACACCAATTTGAGGAGTCTAGCTAGATGAGTGAAGAAATTTCGAGGCTTCCACCCCAGGTTCAGCAGCGGCTGCTGAGGCTCCAGCAACTACAGCAGACGTTGCAGGGAGTTTTGACGCAGAAACAGCAGCTTGAACTTGAACTCACCGAAGTGGAGCAGGCATTAAGCGAGTTGGAAAAAATGGCAGACCCCGCGGTAATTTACAAATCCGTTGGTTCGCTTCTCGTAAAGTCGGAAAAAGCGAAAGTGACCATCGAGCTAAACGAGCGAAAAGAGCTGTTAAACATGAGGATTAACGTTTTGGGTAAGCAGGAGGAGCGGTTGCGAACCCAAGTGAAGGATTTGCAAGAGAAGTTGCAACGAGATTTGCGTCAGATTTCGCCTCCTCCCTAAGGTGTAATCTCTTGGAAGAAATGGGCATACCTGAGCTTACCTCTGAGCAAGTGGAAGAACTTTGCGAAATTGCGGAGGAGGCTGCGAGAGAGTACATCTTATCTAAGGTTCCTTCCCGCAGAGTATCCGTTCTCAACATAACAGTTGACACCGAGGGAACGAAACCCATCACCGTAAACGTCGATGTAGAGGTAACTTTATCGCCTCTCATGAAAGATTACAATGTTAAAAAATTGACCAGAGAAGCTACGAAAATGGCCTTCGCTTCCATTGAAAAATACTTGAGGGGACTAGCATGCAAATCCACGAAATAATCTCTCTAATAGACAAGCTTAACGCCAAGCTGGTTGTTTTGTTATGCCACCATAACGCTGACCCAGATGCTGTTGGCGCTGCTTTCGCTTTCTCTCGACTGCTGGAGCGCTTGCGACCTGAATTAAACATCGAGATCGCGGCGGCCCAAGGACCTAGCAAACTGTCCAAATTTATGTTGAAAGCGTTACCCGTGAAACTGACGGANGTGAAACATTTCAATGGATTATTGAAGCCCACGAGGGGAGAGGTTACTGTCGATGGAGTCAACACCCGGGAGGTGAGTGTAGCCAAACTTGCCCGAAAGGTTGGATTTGTCTTCCAAAATCCAGATCACCAACTTTTTTGCGAAACCGTGGAGGGTGAAGTCGCTTTTGCCCTTCGAAACTTCGGCTTTGAAGAAAGTGCCATTAAGAAGCGAGTAACATGGGCTCTAAATCTCCTAGACGTGACGCAGTATCGCCAAACGTCGCCATTCATGCTCAGCGGGGGAGAAAGAAAACGGGTTGCCCTAGCCTCGGTTCTCGCTTGGAACCCAAAGGTTGTCATACTTGACGAGCCAACGATTGGTCAAGATTATCAGCAAAAGGAGAAGCTTCGGCAGTTTATTATACAGTTAAATGCTCAGAAGAAAACGGTCATCGTTGTCACCCACGATGTCGAGTTTGTAGCAGAGTGTAACCCCCGCGTTGTGTTGATGTCTGACGGAAAAATTGTGGCTGATGGGGACGCGGAAGAAATTTTGACAAACCCAAAGCTTGCACAACATGCTTCTATTGTGCCTCCACAGATAACCCAGATTTTCCTAGGACTCTCTGATTTAGGGCTGCCAACAAACGTGATCGACGTCTATGAAGCGAGAAAAGTTTTGCTTGACTTATGGAGGTTGCCCCATGAGCGTCTTTGAGGGCTTTAGATTTAGGAGGGCTTCTTCAGTTATCCACAGGTTGGATCCGCGAATTAAATTCTTCTACGTTTGCGTTTTGTTTGTGATGGCAGTTATGTTCAGCGAGCTACTACCTATCATTTTGCTGTTTTTCGTTCCGTTGCCCTTTGTTTTGGTGGCTGGTGTTCAGCGAGAATGGATTCGATCTATGAGAGGAGCCTTATTCTTGGCGGTCATCATTTTTCTATCCAACTTTGTTTTCACGTACTTTTTCACTCAATATCCTCGTGCTCCATCGGCGTCTCTGATAGAGTATTCCTTCGCCATGACCCTTCGTTTCATAGTTTTGGTGGAATCCTTTTCCATATTCTTTCTAACAACCTCCCCAGACCATTTGGGTTTGGCGCTGGAGCAGAGTCACGTTCCCTACGAGTTTTGCTTTGCTTTCACCACCGCGGTTCGTTTTGTTCCTGTTTTGGCTGAGGAGGCGCAAACTATTATGGATGCTCAGAAGTCTAGGGGCCTAGAGCTAGAGCGTGGAAACTTCATAAAAAGGGTGAGAAACTACATTCCTATTCTTATTCCGCTTATAGTAAGCGCCATCCGAAGAAGTTTAGAGTTGGCCGAGGCCATGGAGTCCAGGGCTTGGGGAGCCAGCGAAAAACGCACCAACCTCTACGTGCTCAAGATGAAGAGGGCGGACTACACTCTAGCGTTAGGTTCCATTCTTATGCTGATTTTTGCCATATATGTTCGGCTTTTCCTTCCGGTTCCTTCTCTAGCCATGTTGTTAAGCGTTTGATTCATCATAAAGTGATCAGTTTGTGTCAAATCAACTTTTGTGCTGCTTTGTCAATAACTTTACTGGATGGTGAATTTCATGTCAATGAAGTTTCGGGTCGTCGTCGATGAGCGGGAAAAGCCCTCTGGAGTTCCTTATATGCTTAAAGAGTTTGGTTTGCAAGTTGAGTATAAAATGTTGGAAGTGGGCGACTACATAGTCTCTTGGGAATGCGCTGTTGAGCGAAAAGAGGAAAGAGACTTCCTTAAATCGTTATATGCTGGCAGGCTTTTTGACCAGGCTCATCGACTATGCGAAACCTATGATCGCCCAGTCTTGATAGTTGAGGGAAAACTGCCCCTTTTCGTAAGGGAAATGGCCAAGCCTCGAGTTTTCTGGGGCGCCTTAACTACGCTAGCCTTTGAGTACGGCTTAAGCGTGTTCTTTACCGCCGACACTCGACAAACCGCCGATTTAATTTACACTCTAACGAAGCGTAAAGGGCTGGTTCGACCGAGGGGTCCCTTAATTCGGAAAAAGCTTAAAGCAAAGACCTTGAATAAGAATCAACTCTTCCTAGTTTCCAGCTTCCCTAGCATCGGACCTAAACTTGCCGACCGTGCCCTCAGAAGATTTGGAACGGTTCGCAGAGTTTTCTCAGCTTCAGTGGCTGAGTTTTCTTCGGTGGATGGAATTGGAAGAAAAAAGGCTGAAAAAATTGCTGAAATCTTGGATGCCTCTTATAATCCAGCTGAAAGACAGCCCAAACAACTTCGCCTTGATAAGACACAGATAAGACCAGAAAATTTTTAACACCTAAGATAGAATTGCCTCTACCGGGGCAAAACTTGAAGTGGTTGAGGGCTGCGTCGAAAGAAATCTTGGAGGGTGCTCAAAAGGCAATAGATAGACTTGACATGGACCTAGTGGAGAAGCTCATCCAGATGATTTTGGAGTCGAAGGAAAAGAAGATTTTTGTTGTTGGTGTTGGGAGAAGCGGGTTTGTAGGGCGAGCCTTCGCTTTAAGGCTCATGAACTTAGGATTTAATGTTTACTTCTTGGGTGAAACCATCACTCCAGCCGCGGGAAAAGAAGACCTGCTAATCGCTATTTCCGGTTCAGGTACAACCAAGTTTGCCCTAACCGCGAGTTCAGCTGCAAAAGAGATTGGAACGAAGGTGGCTGCCATAACGTCGTATCCAAAGTCTCCGCTTGGAGATGTTGCTGACCTAATTGTGTCCATTGGGGGTCGAACAAAGGTGGGTTGGCCCAAAGAGGAAGATTATTTGGCTAGACAGCTTCTCGGTGAACGCGAAACCTTGAGCCCTCTTGGATCCATATTTGAAAACAACTGCATGGTCTTCCTTGACAGTTTGGTTGTAGAGCTTATGCATAGGTTAGGAAAGACAGAGGAAGAACTGAGGAAACTCCACGCCACAATCGAGTAGTTAAGTTAGGTTTGTTAAGTTAACGTGAATTTTTGTTCACTTTGCTCGCGCGAACAGAAATGGTTAGAGCTGGAAAGGCAAAAAGACTTTTAGGGCTTGGCTGTGCGCTCCTGCTAAACTTATTTAGCCCTCTTTTTTTGTCTCTTCCTCTTTTTTTGAGATTTTTTCAGTTTCTTCTTCTTGGTTTTTTTACTCATAGCATGATGCCTAGTCATACTGCTCCCCTTTTCCCCTCAATAATTTTATGATGGATTTTATCACCAACCAAAGGTGGTTAATTCGAGGCGTAAATGACAAGCTTGTTACCCATTGTCCTAATCCTTGGTAAGATAAAAGAATTTAGCTTTTCGCAAGCATAACCTTCGTAGCTAAGCCGAAGGTAAGACTTTTTAAACTGTAAGTTCAACTTCTTATTGTATGATGAAGGACACGACTCTGAGCTTACGTGATGATGAAATGGAGCGACGCTGAATTCAGTTTTCTGTGTGCATGTAATAACTTTGAAAAGGAGCGCGAGAGAGAAAAGGAAAAGAAAATGTAGACGCCAGAGATATAAGTGTGTCTCTAAAATTCCACAACTAAATTTTGTTTAATTTAAATTCTTCATGAACTGCTCGAACAGTCTCTTCTCCATCGATCTCCTTAACCACAAATGAAATGTTGAGTTCAGAAGAACCTTGAGCTATCATGCGTATGTTTATTCCTTTTCGCGCAATCGCTGTGAATATTCTAGAAGCCACTCCAGGCGTGCCCTTCATGCCGGCGCCCACAACAGCAACCACGCAAACATCATTCTCTGCAGTCACTTCACGTATTAAACCCCTACCCAGAAGGGCTATTTCCAGTGTGCTGACAGCCCTTTCTAGCAAGCTTCTCTGAATTATGAACGAAATATTCGCTTCTGAGACGCTCTGCGAAATCATCAGAATGTTAATGTTTTCTTTTCCAAGCACATCGAAAACTTTTGCAGCAGTTCCCGGAGCGCCAACCATACCAGCTCCGCTAACATTAACTAACGCTACATCTTTAACCAAAGTTATGGCCTTCACAGCATCTCCGGGCTTAATTTTCTGTTCTTTCACTATGAGAGTCCCTGGATTTTCTGGATTGAAGGCGTTTCTTATTCTGACGGGTATATTCTCTTCCATAACTGGCTCCAAGGCCCTTGGATGCATAGCCTTTGCTCCGAAGATAGTCATCTCTGTCGCTTCTTGAAAGGAAAGTTCAGGCATCATTTTCGCCGAGGGAACAATCTTTGGATCAGATGTCATCAATCCATCTACGTCCGTCCATACCCAAACTTCATCGACATCTAACGCTGCTCCTACAATGGTGGCTGTGTAGTCGGAGCCTCCTCGACCAAGGGTTGTGGTTACGCCATCTTGAGTTGCAGCTATATAACCCGTCACCACTGGAACAATTCCTTTTCCCAGTAACGGCTCAATTTTCTCTTTAACCTGATGCTTGGTTACGTTCATAAGGGGGCTTGCTTCTCCAAAGTTGGAGTCTGTCACTATTCCTACATCCTTTCCAGTGTAGTGTTGGGCGTTTAGTCCTAAGTCTCTTAGGGCGCCCCAGACGATGGGCGTCGACAACCTTTCTCCGAAGGATAGAACATAGTCTTTTGATTTCGGGGTTAGTTCACCAAGGTAAATGATTCCTGTTAAAACTTTTTCAAGCTCATCAACCGTTGCTCTGATTTCTTGTTCCACTGCCTTTCGTATGACCTTATTTTCAACAGCTTTTCTTGTAGCTGTTAAATGTTTTTCAACGATTTCTTGTATAAATTCCCTAATGTAATCTCGGTTTCCGTTTTTCGCCTGCTCCGAAGCTTCAACTAGCCTGTCTGTAACTCCCTTTAACGCCGAAATCACGGCAACTATCGCGTAGCCTTGACCAACATAGTTGGCAATTAGATTGGCTATGTGTCGAATGTTTTCACCGCTAGCTACGGAGGTTCCTCCAAACTTCATAACTATTTTCTTCAAGGCGCTTCACGCTACCAGTTTGGTTGCTAAGTTTTGTTTTATGTCTAGTAGGTCTCTTAATATGGTGCTGGCGGTTTCTAGGCCTCCGGCTCCCCTACCTATGACGGTTTCCTCGCCAGCGAACTCTGAAAAGAAGGTTACGGCGTTAAGGACCCCTCCAACACATATGGGATCATGTCTGGATATTTCGGTAGGCACGACTTTCAAGTCGTCATTAATAGACCCTATAAGCTTAACTGTGCAGCCTTTCTTGGCAGCTTCTTCTAAGGCTTGTAGCGTAATATTGCGTATTCCTTGAATTTTCACATTCCTTAAGGTAACTTTTTTGTCCATTATCCAGTTTGCCATGATGACCAGTTTGCAGGCGGCGTCCAATCCGTCGACGTCCATTGATGGATCAGCTTCAGCGTATCCAAGTTTTTGGGCGTTCTTAAGGGCTTGTTGAAATGTAATGTGTTTTTCGTCCATTTCTGTTAGAATGTAGTTTGTTGTTCCGTTTAGTATTCCTCGAATGGAGAGTATTCTATCACCTAACAGACATTTTTTGGCTAGTTCTAGAACCGGGGTTCCTGCACCAACGGTTCCGCTGAATCTTAGATAGACCTTGTTGTAGTCAGCTAGCTCGGTCAAGGCTGGTAAGGCTAGGGCGAGGGGTCCCTTGTTCGTGGTAACAACGTGTTTTCCGCTTTTAAACGCGGTTTTGATGTGTGACAGGGCGGGTTCTCCGTCTTTAATGTTGGTGGGAGTTACTTCAACCATGGCCTCAGCCTCAACAGACTCTATCACATCTAACGCTGACATGTCGGGACGTCCCCCTTCAGAACTAAGTGCTACCGTACCCTTTTCAGCCTTCAGAGGCAACACTTTCTCCAAATCTAGTCCTTTCGGGTTTACAGCAGCTCCTCCTCTGTCCACGATGGCTACCACTCTTGGATGAAACCCATAATTTTTAACAAGCTCAGCTTCTCTACGTACAAGTATTTGTGCGAAACTCTGGCCAACAACTCCACAGCCTATCAGAATTATTCTCATTGCTGATCACCTGGAAACCACAGTTGCTGGAATAGGCTTAGAAAGTCCTAGAAGTTTCTCGATGGATTCCATTTCGGCGTCGACTTCAAAGGGCTTTTCACTTGTTTTAATTGCAATGTCAGGGTCCTTTAGCCCATGACCAGTCGCCACGCAAACTATAACCTCGTCTTTATCAATTTTTCCTGACTCAAATAGTTTCTTTAGGCCAGCAATAGAAGAAGCGCTTGCCGGTTCCACGAATAGACCCTCAGATCTGGCGAGCATTTTTTGGGCTTCCAAAATTTCTTCGTCGGTCACGGTTTCCGCTGTGCCTTTAGATTCTCTTATTGCCCTTAAGGCTTTTTTCCAGCTGACGGGGGCTCCGATTCTTATGGCTGTTGCGATGGTTTCAGGTTGCTTTATGGGCGTGATTTCGTTGCTTCCGTTTTTGATGGCTCGGGCTATTGGCGCTGCGCCTTCGGCTTGGATTCCGGTCATTTTTGGAAGCTTGTCTATTAAGCCAAGTTTATGAAATTCGGTGAAGCCTTTCCATAGGGCGCTTATGTTGCCGGCGTTGCCTACTGGTAACACCACCCGGTCTGGCGCTTCTCTGTTCAGTTGGTCGCAAATTTCGTAGGCTAGGGATTTCTGACCCTCTAATCTGTACGGGTTGATTGAGTTGAGGAGGTAAACTTCCCTATGTTTTTCTGACAGGTCTAGCACCATTTTTAAAGCTTGGTCAAAACTTCCTCGAATCTGCACAACTTTTGCTCCGTAAACCATGGCTTGCGCCAGTTTTCCATAGGCAATTTTACCCGATGGTATGAGGACGATGCACTGGAGTCCTGCCCTCGCGGCATAGGCGGCTAAAGAGGCGGAGGTGTTGCCAGTTGAGGCACAGATGACGGTTTTCATGTTGAGTTCCACAGCCTTAGTTATTCCAAGGGTCATGCCTCTATCTTTGAAGGAGCCTGTTGGATTTTCTCCTTCATTTTTCACATAGAGTTGCCCAACTCCTAGAAGGTTTACTAGACGCTGGCATGAATAAAGTCCGGTTCCTCCTTCGTTTAATGAAACTATTTTTGAGGGGTCGCGGATTGGCATGAAGTCCTTGTATCGCCATACTGATAGGGTCATGGTTTGCCAGTCGCTTTTTTCGAGTTTCGCCTTTATGACATCGTAGTCATATTTGACTTCGAGTAAGTCTCCGCATCGTTTACATAAGTAGACGATTTCGTCTGCGTCGTATTTTTCTCCGCAAGCTATACAGGCTTGGTGTACCATTATTTCACCTCTAACATGGAAACTCCCTTTCCCGGTCTTGTGCAGATGGTGGTGGCACTTACGCCAGCTGATTTGAAACCTTTTTCCATGGCTTCGGCAACCTTAGAGGCATCAGCCTTGTTGGTGTTTATTATGGCTATCATTGCGGGTCCGGCACCGCTGATGGCTACGCCGCATGCGCCTGCTTTCAAGGCGTTTTCTTTAACTTGTTGGTAGCCTGGAACTAGGAATGCTCTGGCGGGTTCGACAACGGCGTCTGCCATGGATTTTCCTATGAGGTCTACGTTGCCTGTGGCGAAGCCAGCAACCATGGTTGCGGCGTGTCCTACGTTATGCACAAGTTTTTCCATTGAAACGTTTTTTGGTAAGACTGAACGGGCTTTCTCGGTTTTTTTAGGAGTAACAGGTACTTTGGGAAGAGTCAGGCATATGCCTAGATTTGGCGGTGATTCTAGGCGAGTAACCTCTAGCGGAGTGTAAGATTTGATTATGATGAAGCCGCCGTAGATGGCTGCGGAAACGTTGTCTGCGTGTTCGAAGCCAGCTGAGGCTATTTCGCCCTTGGCAGCCAGCCGAATCAGTTGCTTATGGTCTAGTTTGAGGTTGAACAGGTGGTTTAGTCCGAAGGCAACGGCTGATGCTGAGGCTGCGCTACTGCCTAAACCTAGGCTGGGTAAGATTCCCTTCTCAATTTCTATTATAAGTCCTGTTTTTAACGAAAATTCTTCTAAAATCTGTTTGGCAACGACTCCTGCCGTGTTCTTGTCTGGGTTTGTAGGGATGGTGTCTGCAGCTAGGCCTGAAACTTTGATTTTGATGCCTTTTGAGAAGGGGGCTATTGTGACTTTGTCGTTTGGGTTTTCCAAGGCCATGCCGAAAACGTCGAAGCCTGGGCCTAGGTTGGCGGTTGTGGCAGGGGCTTTGACAATTACTTTGTTTGGTGGTGGTGCACCGCTTTTCCTTCCAACTCGTAGAGTGATATTGGAGCCTCCCTATTAAGGTTATGTTTTAAGATGATAAGTTTCTGAAAGAACAAGGGATTTTTTAGATGATAAACATTCTTATTAAAAAGGGGGCTTCAAAATTTTCAGTTTTTACGGGAAGCCCAGAGGCTGATGAAGTTGGGGGCTTCCTTAAGGGGATTTTCTAGGACCATTGACATCCCAACGGTGCATCCAAGCCAGCAACCCTCACAGGAGGAAACTTTAAGCCAACCTTCACTTTTCCGCTTTTCTTTCAAAATTTCGCCAGCCGAATGCGCGAGGACGTCGCCAAGCACAACGTCTGCTCGAGCAGGACAGGCTAGAAGCCTACCTATGGGGTCGATGGCCACGTAAAGTTCTCCA
This sequence comes from Candidatus Bathyarchaeota archaeon BA2, assembly GCA_001399795.1. Classification (GTDB taxonomy): domain Archaea; phylum Thermoproteota; class Bathyarchaeia; order Bathyarchaeales; family Bathyarchaeaceae; genus BA2. The sequence continues at coordinate 27,968 of LIHK01000007.1, forward strand.
GCGTGACAAATTTTCGGCGCCTCACCCTCGAAGAACGGCTTAAAGCCTCTAACAAAATCGGTGGGCACCGCTAGGAAGCCTGGGCTACTGCGTTTAAGCCTTAACAAATAGTCCAAAAGCCTCGAAACTTCTTCTGGAGACGGTCTGTTTTGGGGCGGAGGCGGATAGGGATGAACAGGTTGAACTTGGGCAAAATCCACCAAGCTGCGGAGTTCTTCAATGAAATGGGGCAGGATTTTGATGTTCCATGGAGTGACAACGGTGTTCACTCCAACCCTAGTTCCGTAAGCTTTCAGCAATTTTATGGCTTCAATAGCCTTGTCGTAGGTTCCTCCTACTCCCCTTAATTTGTCGTGAACTTCTTCGGGTCCATCAAGGGAAACAACGACTACGTCAAAGGCATTTGCGATTTCGGAGGCTCGACTGCTCTTCAAGAGTGTCCCGTTGGTGTTCATGCTCACTAGGCAACCATGAGATGATGCCCTTTTAGCAAGGATAGCTAAATCTTTGCGCAGTAGCGGTTCGCCTCCGCTGAGGTCAAAAAAGGGGACGCCTAGGCTGCAAACTTCATCTATAGAGGTCAAGGCTTTTCGGGTGGGCAGTTCAGGCATGTTCATCTTCCACCAGTCGCAGAAGGAGCATTTCATGTTGCAGCGGCTAGTTACGTTATAGGAAGCAAAGAGAGGCGTAGGTCTCCTTACCTTGAATTTTAGGAATCCAGTGAATATTTTAGTAGCTAATTGCTCTGTTTTCATTGCTATGCCCCTTTATCTTATCTTGGAATTAAAAAAGTATCCTTAAGATCACTCAACTCGTCAAGTTGTCTGCATCGTTTTCTCGTACATTTTTTCCAGCGTCCACCGAATGGACGACTTCAGTTCCCTTAACCTTTCTTTCCTAACATTTCTGATGGTTATCTCGCGGATTAGGTCTCCGTCCCGAACGATGTTGTATGAAATTATCTTATCCGGTGTAATCTCGCCAGTGCTAGCGGCTTCCCGATCCTTCTCCTGCATCTTTGCCAGCACCCTATCTACAAGGAAGGACGTAAAAGGCGGAGTGTTAACATCAAAGCTCTTATCTTCCGCCAGTACAATTTGCATAGAGTCCTCCTCCATATACAGATCAGCGAGAAGATCACCAGCTACAGTCTTTATCGGGATGCTTCTTTCGTATTCCATGGCAGGTGGTTCGGGAACAGTTTCCGCCGGGGTGGGAACAGGCTTCATTATTTTTGCCCTCTTAAATCCCTTCTCAATCAACATGTCATCAACGAAACCGAGCAAAACTCGCAACCCTTCAAGTTCGGTTTCTATGTCCTCTATACGTTTTTCTAACAATCCCCTAAGCTCAGCGATTTTCTTTATTTTCTCTTCTTCAGCCATCCCTTCTCCCTTCAGATAAAATAATAGTGCTACACTTAAGTATAAAAGAAAACCTTTTGAAGTTTGGTGTTCTCGTGCAAAAGGAAATGTACGATTTCAATCTCCTCGTCTCTCATTCCTGGGGCTTTCATGAAAGAGCGAAAAAAGAAATTGTGCAATTATTGGAGATGCTCGGCGACGAAGGTCCCGTAGTGAAGCGTACAATCGCAGAGGGAATAATCGGCGTAAGAACTCGCCTAGATCCGCGAGAAGTTGTTCGAGGGCTTCGAAAGCTCTTTGATAAGGGCTCTTTTGTCCCTCAGTACACCTTGAAGTGGGTGCCTGTGGACCTCTGGACAATCTCGGACATGGACTTCATGAAGGAAGCGGTTAGAAAGCTGAGAAACAGAATCCATGCGGGCGAGAGGTGGCGCATGACTGTGGAAAAACGCAGATACAATCGACATCATAAAATTGAGATCATAAGGGAGCTCGCTGAGCTCATAGATGAAAAGGTTGACCTTGAAAATCCTGAGAAAATCCTTCGTGTAGACATAATGGGGAGGTACGCGGGAATATCCGTCCTGAAGCCGCAAGAGGTTTTCTCTGTGGCAAAACTTTATTCTAGTTTTCCATGAACTGTCGAGTTCTAAATCTTCTGGATAGGCGGCTTGTGGACTGGTTTAACCTTTACTTTCCACTTCTCCTCCAAAAACTTTTCAAACTCTTGGAAAGCCATGCTTTTCGTTTCATTTAGCTTTGAGCAAAAAGGTTTACCTGTGTACATCCAGCTTAAGTCGTATATTGCGGTTCTCCTTGATAATTCGGGATTTTCTTTAACCGTTTCCAGGAGTTCTTCAGATGGACCCTGCGTGAAAAGCCAAGCGGTATATGAAATGTCGACAACACGATATGAAACACCTTTGCGGATGGCACACTTATGGTTTACAGCGATTTTCTTAAATGTTGAAGGATGAACTGTTTGAGTCCAGAGAAAGTTATGATATTCATCACCTATCTTAACCCAATCTTCATGTTCAGAGGTTTTCCAGCCCCTCAGTTGACACTGATCCTTAAAACCTTCAAGTAACTCCCAAATTTTAGGAATATGCGAGATCATGAGTACTCCTTTAATAATTATTATAGAAGAAAGTTCTACTCCCCAATAATTTAAGGTTAATTGACAAAAATATTGAAAAAATGTCGGTAAAAAAGCCTATAATTTGAAAAAAATGCAGAGAATCACTAGTATTGCCTACAAATTTCCAATGAAACACGACGCTTCAACTCCAAACTAACGCCTTTTTATAAACTTGAAGCATGTAAATTTGACGGATTTTTAAAAGATTTTCTACATTTATCCGACAGCAAACAATAAATTAACAAAAGGAGGAAGTAGTGATCGCCTTCAGAGTCTGAGAAAAATGAAGATGAAAAACCAAGCGATCTCCTTAGACAGTTTAGATTGGAATATTTTGCAAGCTCTTCAGGAAAATTCCAAGCAAACCTACACAGAAATTGGTCGTCATTTTGGTGTAGCACACTCCACCGTCTACGATCGCATCAAAAGAATGGAGAAAAATGGTGTCATCAAGAAATACACTGTAGTTGTCGACTTGGAGAAACTTAGAATAGAACATGTTACAGCCATCATGACCGTGTTTACAGATCCAAAAGAAAGCGAAAACGTGGCGAAGAAATTATCAGAATCTAAGGAGGTCTTAGAGGTTTCAACATCGCTTTCCGAAGAATTGTCGATAATTGCGAAGGTTGTTGCCGAGGATCAGGATAAACTTCATTCATTTATAGCTCAGATGGTTGCGCCCCTCCCCGGAGTGTTAAGGATTCGAACTTCAATTATCACAAGAAAATACAAAAAGGAGGAATTCTTGGTCGAGAGGAAATGAAAGTGTTGAACCCTAATACGAATCGAAGGTTATTTATGAATGGACTTAGTATAACCTTGGAAAAGGGGGGCTTCAACTGCTGACACCCTCATCTGCTGCCCGGATTCTTAGAAAACTGTCAAGGGATAATGCCTTCTATTTCTTCAGTTCTATCGGCAATTACACCGGCGAAAATGCGGCTTCCTTGGAAGAGTTTGTGAAAAAAATTGGAGAAGTCAACGCAAAATCGTTAGAGTTTCACTTCTACCGAGGGGACTTTGAGAAGTGGGTGGCCGAGGTCCTTGAAGACAAAGAGTTAGCTGAAGAGATTAAGAACTTGAAAAACCTGAAACCAGTTGAGGATTCCTTACGGGATCAGCTCTACCTCATCGTTTCGAAAAGGTTTGAAAAGCTCAAGGTGCAGTAAAAGACTAACCAGCCACTTTTTTCAACTGTTTCCTATACATTTCAACAATTTCCTTGACGGTTGTCGCATCCTCAGCAGACTTGTCCAGACGATAGTTCCCCGTAAAGCGTGGAAACCGTATGGCTAGTCCACTTCCCTTTCTGATAACGTCCATGGCGCATGTGTGAATGGGACTAAGCGTTATCTCGGCGCCAATAGTCTCTATGACGACAACTGGTTCAAACCAAACATCCGCCTCGATGGTTGAATAAACCCTAGAATGTCGATGCGGTATCCGATGTTTTTCCATATTTTTCGGAAGTTTTTCAAGATCCTCATCGGTGAATCCTGTCCCACACTTGGTAACGGTCTTGAACACGTCTTCCTCAGGATTATAGGCGGCAAGAAGAAGGGCGCCGTAGCTTCCAGCACGTTTCCCTCGGCCATGGAAAGCTCCTACAACCACAAGGTCAACGGTATCAGTCATTTCACTCTTATAATCACGTTTATATTTTATCCAGAGCCAACCCCTCGCCCCAGCCTGATAAACCGAGTCTTCATTCACTGATTTACAGACCAGCCCTTCGCAACCGTTCTCTACGGCTTTTTCAAAAAATCGCTCTAATTCCTCTGGATCACCGGTGATAATGTACTCCGCCACCTTGACGTGATCGGCTTGTTCAATAATCTTCTCAAGATGTTGGCGTCTAACAGGGTAGGGTTCTAGGGTTAGGTCCTTTCCATCAACATAAAGGGCGTCAAACATGAAAAGGGAAACAGGATATTCCTTTATGGCCTTTTTTACGCCGTATTTGCGCCTTCGATGCATCAGCTCTTGGAAAGCTCTCATTTCGCCTGTATCAGGATCTATTGCAACGACTTCTGCTTCGATGATAGCCTCTTTCGCCTTCACATGTTTCCTAATTAATTCGCTGCCGTCTGGATACTGATCACTGATGTCTTCGAGTCGCCGAGAAAAAAGCGTAACATGACCTTCCCTTTTGTGGGCTTGCACTCTCTCTCCGTCATACTTGTATTCGGCTATGCATTTTCCCCCAAGTTTTTCAAGGATTTCGATGGGTGAGCCTAACCGTTCTGCCAACATGGGTCTGATGGGTTCACCAAGCGAAACCTCAAACCTTTCAATACCTTTGATTCCTTTCTCTGCGACGATTTTTGCCACGCTACCTAAATCGGACGAAATATTATACGCTCGCTCCAGAATCTCTCGGGTCTCCTTGCCACCACCGAAGGCTATAGCCAACGCGTCAAGAACAGTCATGTCAGCGATTCCTAATCTCAAACTGCCAGTCACTGTTCTAGCGACATACCTTGCCTCCTTTGGGGTGGCGTTGGTTAGGAGCCCGGCTAAAAGGTTTATCTTATGCTCCATGGACCTTGGACCGGTTGCCTTTGCCATCTTGTCTAAGTTTTCGTACACCCTTTCAACAGTCAGCGGTTCCTGAAAGAGCGTCACCTGGGCTTTTCTTTCCAAGAATATTTGAGCAGTCGTGCCTAAGTCCCCGGTTTTTTCCAGATTCTCCTCGATTTCCTTCTCGCTGTGACCTGTTGCTTTGGCAACCGCCCGTACAGCTAGCTTCTCGGCAACTCCGATTTCAATCCCAAAAAAGTCTGGATATAGTTTTCCCTGCGTTAGGTAGACAACCTTGTCAATGATATCCTTGGGAGTTTTTTTGAGGAGTTCAACTAGGTAGTCTGTCATTTCCAGACGCTTTGTAGTAGCCTCAATTTTTTCATAAGAGTCCGCGATGAGGGAGTATCTCAAGGCGAGTACACTCTAATTAATAACAGACGTTGCGGGGATATTAAAGCTAAACGTTAAAAGAAGTTTGCATGGATACAGTGTGTAATCATTTTTTTAAATCTAGGACAATGAACATGACATGATGAATTTGAAGAATCCTAACCAGAAATTAAGTAGTTTAATTTCACTTACTTTTCTTATTCTTAGAAGTTCTTTTGGTTCTACGATGGCTTTTCTTTTGCCTAAATTGTTCAAGCTTTTCTCCACATTTCTTACAGTATACTGCTTCTTCTATGTTCTCTGTTCCACAATGAGAACAATAGATACTTTTGGATACAATCGCTCTTCTTTCCTGTTCTAAGAAATCTGCCAATAACATTATTCCTTGAACTACTAGAAACAATCCTACTATCCATACGAGAAGGTTTGGGAACAGTATGACCATTGTTCCGAAAATGATGCATATTATTGCTAGCATAGGCTTTGAAAGCGTTATACCAATTTTTTTCAATCCTCTATCTGCATAATCAGCCATAGATTTATTCTCCCAACAAGAAATCCAAATGTTAGACTTCTTAACAATTATGAAACGACGATCAATATTCTGGTTCCTCTCATGAAAAATAGCATCTGCAACACCGTCAAACTCAACCCGAATCAGATAGATTTTAATTAACTGAGGACAAATTTTAAAATAACTTGTCAACTAGGCGTGTGCTATTTTTGCGGTTTCAAACGCCTTAAAACTTCTCGTAGTGAACTATTTCCCTTAGCGACCTTTTTGGCCGAGCCTTAGGTTTTTTAGCTGCACGCCCAACTGGAACGATGGCTACAGGCCTCACTCCCCTCGGCGTATTGATTACCCTGGCAACTTCATCTTCATAGAATGCTCCCACCCAACAGGTTGCGAGTCCCAAAGCTGTAGCAGCCAAAAGCATGTTTTCTGTGGCCGCCGCCGTGTCCTGTAGGCAGTAGAGATTCGCGCCTCGACTTCCGTAGCCCCAGCTTGATTGCGCTACGTTGGCGCAAACGACGATAACGACTGGTGCTTCTTCAATGAAAGTTTGACGCCGGGCGGCGTCTGCCAATCTCCGTTTTGTCTCAGCGTTTGTTACGATGACAAATTCCCAGGGTTGAATGTTTCCGGCTGACGGAGCCCACCTGGCGGCTTCTATAAGCTTCTCAACTTCTTCCTCTGAAACTTCTTCGCTTGTGTAGGCTCTGACGCTTCTTCTTCTCTTGATTGCCTCAAAGACATCCAAACTGATCGCCTATGATGAAATGAGTATTTTCGCAATAATTATGTTTTCCAAGCGTGTTAGAGAAATAAAAGAGCTTTAAGCAAACGATCACACAATTGTGGTCGTTGAGGTTGTGGAAGTGTTGTTCCTAACATTGTTGGAGGTTCTTCCGGGCAGAGCTGGAGATCAACCAAGCACCCTAAAGAGAATCAGATCGGTAACTCCGCCAGCAGGCATAAAAATCCTTGGAGTCTACTTTTTGTTCGGCCGCTACGATGGAGCTATCCTTTTCGAGGCGCCAGACCTCAGAACAGCTAAAGATTTTATTTTGCGAGCCGCAACGCACATTTACAAAACCGAGACTTTAACGGCACTTCCTGCAGAAGAACTCTAACCGTTAAAGGAGCGTTAACCATTTCTGTGCCTGAAGAAGTTCAGCCAACCCGATTCATGTATCATGAAGATGCGTATCTAAAGGTGAGGGTGTGGAAAGAACAGATTTTTCGGCAAAAGAGTCTTAAGTTAGTGCGTAATCATTCCTTTTTGGATGATGATCACGAGAGTCAGCAGAGCTTCAGAGCGGTGATAGCAACTCGACGGGCGATCTGACACCTCCACTTTTTGACAGTGTTTTCACGATAAAGTTTAAGAGGAAAAATAGGGTCACGTTGAAAAGGCTGGAGGAAACAACATGCCCTGCACCGTCGTAGTTTGCGGTTTCTTCGGAGACACAGGTAAAGGGAAAATCATCTCTTACCTTTCATTGAGGGACAAAATCGCAATAACAGCAAGGGCTGGTGTAGGTCCCAACGCAGGTCACACAGTAGTTCACGAAGGCAAAGAATACAAAATGCGGATGCTGCCAAGCGCCTTCGTTTACGACAAATGCCGCCTCTTGATAGGTCCGGGCGTTTTAGTCAACCCAGAAATCCTATTTCAAGAAATACAATTAACCGGGTGCCAAAACAGAGTGGGCGTTGACCGCCAGTGCGCAATCATCGAACCGAAACATATAGAAGCTGACAAAAAGGGGCACCTAGCCCAAAAGATAAAAACAACTGGTTCCGGCACAGGACCGTGCAACGCTGAGAGGGCGTTGAGAACGGTTAAGCTTGCGCATGAGGTTTCCGAGCTTGAGAAATTTTTGACAGACGTTCCCCAAGAGGTGAATGCAGCAATCGACGAAGGAAAGAATGTTTTGATCGAGGGAACTCAGGGAACCTACCTTTCTCTTTATCACGGAACCTATCCGTATTGTACCTCAAAGGATGTAACGGCTTCAGCTGCCTGTTCAGACGTTGGAGTTGGCCCCACGAAAGTTGATGAAGTCATTATTGTATTCAAAGCCTACACGACGCGGGTTGGAGGAGGACCCCTTCCCAACGAGTTGTCTTGGGAAGAAGCAGAGAAGAGGGGATGGGCTGAGGTTGCTACAGTAACTGGAAGAAGGAGACGTTCAGCGCCATTTAACTACGAGCTTGCAAAAAGGGCGGTTATGCTAAATGGAGCCACCCAAGTCGCCCTAACAAAAATAGACGTGATGTTTCCAGAATGCAAAGGAGCCAAGTCTTACGAAGAACTTTCAAAAGAAGCAAAGGATTTCATCAGGAAAATAGAAAGAGAAATGAAAGTGCCAGTGACGCTGATTGGAACGGGTCCAGACGCGTGGGAAATTGTGGACAGAAGAAAAAGTTGAAAAGTTAACCATAGGAGGCTAGACGAGCATGTCAACCGTCGTGATCAAAATCTCCGAACTTCGTGGTATGAATGACGAAAACGTGAAGGACTTAGCAGAGTTCTTGGAAAATAGGGCGGGGGCGAAAGTGGACGTTACGAGCGGTGAAATCACTTTGAATTTTGAGGGAGGAAAGAAAATTCCTTCCAGAGCACATCTGCGGGTGCTTCTTCGAAAATTCCTTCACCAAGCAGAATTGAAGGAAGATTTTCGTGTCATCTTGGGCAAAGAGAAGGTTTTCATAATTAAAGAAAGAAAGCATGTTGAGTAGTAACGTTAAATTAACACGCAATGATCCTGTGAGGCGTCATCCAACCTAAACGGTTATTCTGAATATGGATTCAGAATTCATGTGGAGATGTCCCCCGCAAACCCCCTTTTTTTCTGTTTTTGATAGGAAAAGCATCTATGTTAACCGTTTCGGTTGCGTCACTCTGGAATGTTACGGTTAGACCATGTTGAGGGTTTTTGCCTAGAAAAGAGGTTTGTGTGCGCAAAACGGGTCTGAAAAGCCTAAAAAGCAGCATTCTCAGAGGAGAAAATAGGTCGACGCAAGTGGATTATCAGAACCTTGAAGCATCAGGGAGCTCTTTTGAAGCGTATCGACCGTAGAACCCGTATGTTGGCGGCTGGTCTCCGTGAACTTTTCATCTTAGGCGAAGACTATGTTTCCATGGTTGCGTGTCAAGATGAAATTGATGTGGCTCTTCTTAATGCTCTTCGCGAGGCTGGGGCGACAGGCCGTCAATCAGGCGAATTGGCTGCTCAAATAGATATTAATCATAGGCATATCTCTCGTAGAATCCAACGCATGAACAAGAGGATGGAGCAGGAGATCGGAGAAAACATCATAGAGAAGCATGGACACGGGTGGAAGCTGATACCTCGCCTTAGATGCGACTTCGTTGCTGCAAGGAGAAAAGCGGAAGAGTGAAACTAATTCTCTTTTTATGCTGGTACTTTTATTTTTTCTTTAGCTTTTTCTTCTGCTGCGATTTTCTGGGCGTCATGCTTTGCGATTTGGAAGGCTAGTTCGTTTAGGGCTTTGGCTATTGGGTTTTCTTCGTTTAGTTTGTAGAGTTCGGCTCTGCCGATTTGTCGTGTTCTGACTACTAAATCGTATTTTTCGATGGTTGGCCAGATTCTGTAGAGGGTTTTCCATGCTACGCCTGAGTTTTTCGAGATTTCTGTTTTTGGGTAGTCGAAGCTTTTGAAGAGGGTTAGGTAGTCTAGGATTTTTGCTGTGGATGAGTCTCCGAAGAGTTTCTGGAGGGTTGGCGGGTTCTCCTCTTCGGCTTCTTTCTTGTCCATATTTTTTATCTCCTTTAATTTATAATTGTAAAAACGACATATTTAAACTTCTCTTTTGACCGTTAATGTGTCATCATGGAAACGCTTAAAAAATTTGTAGAAGCACACCTCTTGAACGATAGTAATGACCATTGAGATTCAGAAAGCAATTCTTGCCAAACTGTATAGGCATGGCTACATTGGTGGAAGGCATACGTCTGTTAATAACATTCCAAAAGGCTTTCCAAAACATGTTTATGGCAAAGTTAAGAAAGTGGCAAGGGAATTGATGAAGCAAAATTTCATTGTGGTTAAGCCTACAGCCTACGGCTTACAGGTTTCTCTTAACCCTCGCAAAATGGCTGAAATCGAGAGAATTATTCGAGACCCATAACAGCTTAATCAGGCGATATTAGAGGAGCTGCATTTTGCTGGACCGCATGGCATACTGCCAAAAGATGTAGCAGCTAGGTTGAAACAATACGGGCTTAAGCTTTGGAATGTGACTCAGCGCATACGCCGCATGAACAAGAAGCTAGACCGCCTAATCGGACAAAAAGCAGCAGAGAAGCGAGGCAAAGGATGGGCACTAACAACATTCCTACGAGAAGCTTGGGGCTCAACAAAAGAAGAGATGCTGACAAACGTGACTTTGGCAACGTGAGTTTTCTTGTGGGGCTTCAATATTTCATTCTTGGGAGCTGTGGATGGGATTTGAACGCTGTTGAAGCGGGCATCATCTAGAAGAGAGGCCTTTAGTGAGGTTTTTGGGGGGTTAGGTCTGTTATCACGATGTTGTTTTCGATGGAGTTTGTGAGGAGGATTGGGAGTCCTGTTTGGTGAACTTGGGTTTTTTCTCTATAAGATTGTTTCGTAAGTTTTAAGTAGGTTCAACCATAATTTATTGCGTCGAGAGGGGTGGAATCAAGCACAAGCTCATCGACGGGTTCAACTTCTGTCTCAACCTCCTCAGCCTCACCCGGATATGCAGGAAATCAGCACACAATAGACTTAGTCTGGAGTGCATGCACGATACACAAAGTGTATCGTCGGGTTTACGGAAAGAGCATATGGATATTTGCTATGGGATACAAAGAATATTTGGTTGGTCTCTGGACGTGGCGGTATGTATTCTATCCAAGAATCATATGGATAACGTTTGTGCCAAGACAAGTTTGCTTTGAATGGATAGGAAAAATAATGCCTGTGCCTCTGTCGCCAGAGGCAAACAGCACCTCTGTCTGGTGGGATAGCGATATTAAATGTTTGAGAACTCGCGATACAGAGGGTAGGCTTTGTGTAAGATTAGTCGCTTCTGAGTGGGCGGAGTGGTGGTACGGACAAGTTGTGACTATTGAAAGCGGTTCTTCTGAATATATGCCACCTAACATGTGGCATTATCACGAGCAAAGATCAGGAGAAGTCACGTTTCTTTGGCGCGCAATGATTACGAACCGTGCTCCGGTTGCCGATGGCATTTCCGTCACAGAGGCGCACTCCACCAAAGTTTGGTTCTCAGGTTTAGCTCACGATGATGACGGAGACTCGCTAGAGTATTACTGGGACTTCGGCGATGGCAACACTGCCACTGGAAAAATCGCCTACCACGCATATACAAGCAAGGGAATCTTCACCGCTACATTGACAGTAACCGATGACGATGGCGCAACTAGCACCGATACAGTTACAATAACCGTCATTATTGCCCTATCCGGAGTTGTAACAGACGAATATTACAATCAACCACTACAAGGCGTCACCATTACTTTGAGTGATGGATCCACCACAACCACAGACGCCAACGGATATTATGAATTCACACCGTTGACGCCTGGCGACTACTGGGTTGCCATGACGCTGCCCACAAACTACAACACCATCGATGCACTAAACAAAACCCTAACCATCACAAGCGGACAGGAAACCCACGTAAACTTCAACGCATACCCACTCCCAGTGATCTCCATCATAAAATCAACCATCAATTTAGAAGCTGAGGCCGGAGACACAGTCACATACCTCGTTTACTACGAGAATTTAGGACCCGGACCAGCAGAAAACGTGACTCTAATAGACATACTTCCCGAAATGGTGTCGTTTGTGTCATCATACCCAGAAGCAATTGTAGATGGCCAAACCTTGACATGGATGATCGGTGAGTTGCTCCCTGGCCGAAGCGGAACCATTGACCTAACTGTTCGAATAAGCCTTCTTGCCTACCCTGACACGATTCTTACTAACACCGTAACAATTGCTTTCAACGATTGGCACGGTTTCGAACAAACACCCATATGCGATTCAGCGACAACCACCGTCGTCTCCACTACCCCCACCCAGGATGTCAGAGGCGTTGGCTACTGGAAACATCAGATAAACGCAATACTTGCTGGTAAGTCAAGCCAAGTCACTGAAAGCCAAATGTTACTCTACATAGAAATGATAAGGATGTCATCACAAGTTTTTGCTGACATAGATACTTTGGAAGAAGTCGCGCAAATATTGCGAACACCAACTGGGAAAGACAGCATGGAAACAAGAGCACGACAACAGTTGTACGCTCTGTGGCTAAACCTAGCCGCAAAAGCATTTGCTGCTAACACCTCCATAGACCTTCACGACCTAACCGCCGCAGGAACCATAGGAGAAGCTATAACCCAGTGCGAAACCATACTACTAGATCCCACGTCTACCAAGGAAAGTTACGAACTCGCCAAAGACATATGCGATCAACTAAATAACGGCAATGGGATCGTATGGTGACAGTTCAAGAACGCACAAACCGACACAAATAGTAATCAAAAGACACACTACGAAAAACCCTCTGATGAAACCCTCATATTTCGTTTCACTTCATCGATTGGCACCGAATTTATTCTTTTTCTTTGTAGTAGCTTAGTCCTGCTGTTGCGCCTGTTGTTATGGCGAACCATATGATTGTTGCCGTTATGTTTCCTTTGCTCGCTATGTAGGCTAAGCCCACTGAAACTCCGTTAAGAACAGCTAAAACAGCGGACAGTTTCGGCTTAAACTGAAATCCCACTATTTCACCTCTCTTTTCTCTATTGTTAGCTTTGTCTTGAGTTACTGTAATGGACTGTTCAGTTGGCTCTTCCGCCCCCATAACTCAAATCCACACTTAACCAGATTCTTGCGAACCTATTCAGCCCGTACGTATTCGACTCTGCTTGAGGCGCTAATTTCCGCCAGCTTAATCAGGTCTTCAAGTTTAACCTCGGGCTTTTCCATGCCCCAATTCAAGCGACAATTAGCCTTAGCAGGATCGAAGCCTCCTTGCTTAATTATAGGCTGGAAGATTTCTCGCTCAACAGTTCTCTTAATGAAGCGTTGTAAAGCCATGACTTTTCGTTCAGCGATTTCTAAGGCTGCCCAGACTAGGAGAAACTGTGTTCCCACCAAGATCTAAGAACGCAAGACGTTTGAATTTCCGCAGAAGAATAGTAACGCTTGCGAGGATCCATAACAGCCCGCGGTTCCTAAAAATCCATTATCACACGTTCCGACACTGCAAAGCCCTGAGAGAATACCACAAGACACGTTCAATATTGCATGTGAAAAAGGTTCTAGGACACAAAAGCATTCTGACGACTCAAAGATATCGCAAGGTTAAGTAAAATGTATAGTAAATATGGATTCTCCCTTCATAGTGCTTATCAAAAATTATAGTCGATATTTTACCTAACAAACCGACGTTAGGGTATGTTGAACATTGCGAATATTGAGGCGAAAGACTCGGGTTGCTAGTGGGTGTCTCATCTGTAAGCAGGCTATTTGTTCGTCTAGGATCTATTGTCGTTGACTGAAAGCGTATGTAGATGACATCGTATATTGTCCCCATTTTGAGCCGAGACCATCAGTAATAGAAACGCAGGTCCAATAGCTAGGAAGAAGTCTTCCCTTCTTTCCTCCACATCTTTTCAAAGAAATCGTGAACCCTTAAAAGGTAACCCCGTGCCATCCACGCTTTCTTGTGGGCTTCATGAAAATTTTGGGCTTCAAAGCTGTCCTTTGCTTCTTTAAGTAGGTCCTGTGCCTCCACAAGGGTAGGTCCAACTTCAAATTGTTTTGCGGATGGGCTAAGTTTCCACGAAGCGCTTGGGTTTTCGTCTTGGTGCATGAGAGAGAAAAGGAAGAGCGCGTGTTCTAGATCGGCTGAGGCTCTCCAAACAGAGCGAATAACTTCTTTTTGATTTTTTTCCACGAGGGCCTTCATCGATTCTTCGAGATAGTTTATCGCGGACGTAATGTTTTCCAGTATGTTTTCCCGTTTCATCATTTGTCCCAAACGTCGTAGGTGTCCTGTGTCAGAACTTATACCGAACCTCGTTCTTTTAAACTCTTTCTCTGTTCGTGAAATGGAAACATCGGTGATTAATTCTAAAAGCGAACTGTTATCCCAAAAGTTTTAAGTGGAATGCGTTTCAAGCGTTTAGTTCAAGGGGGGACAACTGCACGAAAGACAAAACCTTGGGTGTGCTAATCTTTGCTATAAGCATTCTCGCCATGGTGGGGTACTTTTGTTGGCTTTTTCTAGCACCAAGCGACTTAATCATACTTGGAAAACCGCTCAGTGACTGAGCGCTAATCGTTCCAGTCATAATCATCGTTTACGCCTTTCTTTTCATCGTGGCATGGATCGGTTGGGCTTTGGCTTCCACACCGCCTCCACTACCGCCTACCAAAAAGGCTTCGGAGGATGAAGAGTAGAGTAAGTTAACTTTCAACAGACACCCTACTCGCACCAGCCTCCTTCTCCACACGTATAACATGCTCAGCCTTCTCCGCAAAAGCCTCACTATGAGTCACAGCAATTATCTGCTCTATGGCTTTCAAACGAGAAATAGCCTCAGCCAATCGATCAACCGAGCCGTCTTCCCTTCCCAAACTCTCCGTCGGCTCATCCAAGAGAAGCATATAAAGCCCATGTCCAGTCCTCGACTGCATAATCAGCTGACCCAAACCAATACGATAGGCGAAAGCGAGCAGAGTCCGCTCCCCACCAGAAAGGTTTGAAACTTCTCGTTCATAGCCCCCTTCTCCGCTGACAAAGGGAGTATAAGTCTCGTCTATTTTGACGGTTAATGTGGGTCCGGCGTAGCCAACAAGCTCATCCAATTCCTGCTGGACAGTTCGTTGGAGGTACATAACGAACTCGCTTCGCAGTTTAGGTTGAATGCTTCTGTAGGCTCCTCGTATACCATCAATGACTTCAAGGAGCTTTTCAATTTTCTCCATCTTTTCAATTTTCTGTTGAGCATGGTCTAACCGTTCCTTTAGATCGTCCATCCTCAACGCGATATCCCCTTTACTTCTCTCCATCATCTCCAACCTAGACTTTGTTGCAGAATATTGCTCGAATGCAGCGTCACGAAGTTTTCGAGTAGATTCAAGGTCGGTAACATCGAATTTGGTTATCTCTGCCCGAGTAGCGCTGAGTTGACCTCGAAGCCTTTTTTCTTGTTGCTGTGCATCTTCAAACTCTGCTGAAAGCTTGTTCAAAAATTCCCGTTCTTCGGCGACTCGTCCCTTTATTTCTTCAATCCGAGGAACAAGCGCTTGCAAATTCGAGACAACTAAATCGACAACGCTGTGTAAACCTTCCAATTCATCAAGGTTTTTTTGAAGTTCCAACAACCTTTTTTCATGTTCAGCGTTTTCTTCATGAAGACGCTCAAGAAGACCCTTTTTGTAGTCTCCAGTGAGATTTTGAAGGCACAATGGGCACTTGTTTTCGGTTGCTAAGCTTGAGATGCGGTTTTGAGAGGTTTGTATTTCCCTTTTTGTAGCCTCCTGTTCGCTGCCTATGCTCGCCATCTGATCTTCAATTGTGAAAAGGTATTTTCTCAGTTCTTCGATTGTTTGATCAGACTTTAATTCCGCCTCTTGGAGTTTGTTCCGATGGGAGTTCTCCTGCATTTCCATGAGCTTCAAGCGTTCTTCCAATTCGTGAATGAGCGATTTCTTCTTTTCATTTTCATCAGCCAGTTTTGCGGATATGTCTTCGATGTTAGCGATGTTTGTCTGCAGTTGAATTTCCTTTTCTCGAAGTTCTTCGGTCTTTTTTCTCAATTCTTCGAGATTCTCAAGACGGGAAGTCGCTTCTTTAAGAGCAGATTCTGCTTGAGAAAGCTCTTTACCCAGATTTTGAAGTTGATTTTCAATGGACGAAAATTCCTCGACTGCTTTATTGTATTCAGCCTGAAGTTTGTCCACTCCAACTACGTCTGCGTCCCGTTCATAGACTCCCTTTTCAACCTTGTAGTCCCTCTGAAACGTAGCCAAACTGCTCCACGCAACTTCGTAATCAGAAAGCCCGAATAGTTGGTCCAGTTTTGTCTGTCGCTGTCGTGGAGCTACGTCCAGCAGTTCCTTAAGATGCTCTTGCCGCACCCAAACAATTTCCCGAAAGAGGTCTTTGTCGAGACCTGTTAGAGCCTTCAACTGTTCTGTGACAGCCTCATTTTTGGCGCTTGCAACCAACTTGTCGTTTTCAAAGAATTTGAGTTGCTCCATGTCTTGGCTTGTGCCTTTTTCATGCCTTCTTAAGCCTCTAAAAATAGTGTAGGTTTTTCCTCCATTAACGAACTGTATCACTATCTTCCCGGCGTCCGCTCTCTCCCTGAGCAAATATTCGTAGCTTCTACCTAATGGGTCTCCAAAGAGGGCAAAATCTATGGCGTAAAGAACACTTGACTTTCCACGTCCGACACCACCGACGAGGCAATTGAATCCCGCGACGAAGGGAATCGTTGTTTTGGAGTGGGATCTAATATTCTCTAGTTGCAAAGATTTAATTCTCAAAGAAACTCCTCCAACACTTTCTTCACTTTCGTTTCTTGTTTTCCTACCAACGGCTCGATGAGGTCAACGGCAAGTCTCGCTATTCTCTCAGCTTCCTCCTGAGGGTAACGTTCGGAGAAAATTTCGAAAAAGTATTCAAAGGCCTTAGTTTTCAAGTCTTTTAGTCCACCCTCAAAGATGGAGCGGATTACCTCTTCAGGAACCTCGGTTTCCCTTAACCGAAGGAGAGGGTGGACAAGTAGAGCTTTTTCAGCGGCACTTCTTATTTTTGCGAGGTCAATTTCCCCGCGTCCAGCTTCAGCGGGCAAGACGCCGCGCACTATGGGAACAATTACAGCTCCGGTTTCGTCAGCCCCCTTCACGAGTTGCACCACGTTCTCGGTTATTTTCGTGGGGGTCGATCCACTGTAGTCACGATCCAAAACGATGAAACGACGTGGAGTTTCAAGCTTGACGTGGTGAAGTTTGGGAACCCCCTTCTCATCAACTTCAACATGGTAAAAGCCCTTCTCGGTTTCGGCGTCTTCGTAGCTCACGGTCTCTGTGCAGCCGCTGTAGGCGAGGAGACCGCCTTTGAAGGGAAATTTGTATGGTTTATGAACATGTCCGCCTGCGTAGTAGTTGAAGCTGTCTGGGAGGATTTCAGGCCTAGCTTCGGCTTCCATCTGAGGGGGCTTAACGCTGGGAATGTCCAAAGCCATGTGGAAAACAAAGATGTTAAAAATGGAGGGGTCAGGCGTGGGCTTATTTTGCTCCAGAAAAGCCGGCAACTCTTTCTCGGTTTTTCGCGGGGTTCGAAAATTGGGAATGCCGAAGACATAGCAACTTTCGTTTCTCCAAGAAGCACCTTCATGACGGGGAAGATAACGAATCAAGCCAGCGCTATCCAGCGGATTCAGAATAGTACCTGTTATCACATTCGGGGCAGAGTCGTGGGAGCCATCTATAGTAAGCACGGGTATCCCAGCGTCTCTCAGCCGCCTAAAGTTGGTTATGGCAACCTCAAGGGTGATGTTGGAGGGGCGAGCATACTGGAAAAGGTCCCCAGCGATGATCATGAAATCAGGCTTCAATTCAATGGTTTTATCCACCACTTCCTGAAAAGCTGCGTTAAAGTCTTCACGTCGAACATCCAAATTATATTGAGCGTAACCCAAATGTAAATCAGCCGTATGGACAAAGCTGAAGGGTTTCATTACCCCTCCACCGTTAAATTGGAGACAATAATTACGGTAAGGTATGCGTAATTTAAGTCTTCTTCGTGTGTTTTTTGGCCCGTTATCATGAAAGTAACATGCTTTTACCTCCTCCGCAAGCTAGCGGTCGCGCTAATAGCGCTTTCCACCAGTTCATCTGTTAGTCATCACGCTGGCACAGATCTATAATTCATATTGTGAAGAAGAAATGTTAAAATAATAATAGGTGGTGTGCTTAATGCGATCAACTCTCATGAATTTGCGCAATTAAAAAGCGAAGGAGAAATTTCAATGCGCTTACTTCACACCTCAGATGTGCACTTAAGTAAGAAAAATTCAAGAACTCTTGAAGCTTTGCAGGAAGTACTAAGCGTTGCAAGGAAAAATGAGATCGACGTACTTACAATTGGTGGTGACCTTTTCGAAAGTGAGGAGGATGCAGAGGTTCTTAGACCTGAGCTCAGAAATAAGATGTTTTCGGGGAATGACTTTAAGATTGTTGTTATTCCTGGGAATCATGACCGTGAAGCCTACCGAAAAAACCTTGATTTCGGTTCTGACCTCCGTGTTTTAACAAAAACACTGTTCGATGTTATAAAAGATAAGGACGTTGCTATCTTCGGAGTTCCTTTCCTTGATGAGCCTTCGGAAGAGCTTATCGCTCAGTTACGTGAGGCCAAGGATAAGAAGCTTCTGAATGTGTTACTTCTTCACTGCACCCTTGATATAAGCTATGCGTCGGTAGATTTCGGAGAGGAAGCAGAAAAAGAATATTTCCCCATAGATAGCTACACCCTCTCTGGATTAGGTTTCAACTACATTCTAGCTGGACATTTTCACACCGATTTTGTCAAAAAGGACCTGGGAGGCGGAAACCTGTTCGTATACCCCGGTGCTCCAATATCGCTGAGTTGGAAACATGTAGGGAAGAGAAGAGTTGCTCTTCTAGATACTGAGAAAGGTGACATTACGGAGATTCCCCTAAATTCCTTTTATTATGATAAGCTTGAAGTTCAAATCAAGCCTGGCTCTGAGACCAAAGGACTCGAAGAAATCAGAGAATGGGTGGAGAGTCACGCAAGCGATGTTTGCGAATTAAAGATCGTGATTTCAGGCTATGGTGAAATGAGTGAAACAGAATTTAGTGATTTATTAAAGAAAAACGTAGGAAGCGCTGAAATAGAAGAAAACAGATACAGAAATGTTGACGAGATTCTTAAGCACCCTATTTATCATGACTTCAAACAATTGCTTGATAAAAGAGAGGCCTCCACCGAAAAGAAGGAGAGTATCAATTATCGAGTAATTGAGGTGTTGTCTGCGCTAAAAGCTGCGAGGAAAATTGCATGAAGATAAAAGAAGTTTTCATCCAAAGGTACGGACCACTTCGTCCGTTACGCGCTAACTTTAAGAAAAACATTTGTATGGTTTTCGGACCTGGCGGGTCTGGTAAGACTCTAACTATCGACGCGGTTTTGAAGATGCTTTTAGGCGAGGATGCAAAAGAGTATATCCGCCATGGCGAAGTCGAGGAGACCCCTGCGGGTTACTTGGTGATTGAGAAAGGTGGTAAGGAATACAAGATCGGTGAAGAAAAGCACCTTCAAGATATTCTAGGATTAGAAATAGATCCAAGCGAGCTGAAAAACATATTCGTGATTCAAGATGCAAACTTAGAGATTAGTGATGAGGATAAGTTTTACGGAAGGGTCACTAACAAGTTAATTGGAGTGAGAACTGAGGATATAAGAAGGATAGAGGACGAACTTAAAAAAAGGGGTAGACTTACTCCTAAATTAGAGACACTCGACAGGCATCCTCATAAATTCAGAACAAAATTAAACGATGCAAAAGAGCTTCTGGCTGATATAACGAAGTACGTTGAGAAAGCTAAGTCAGAAGGTCTTGACAAACTAGAAAAAGAAAAGTTCGACATAAAATGGGACCTAAGAAGTCTTAAAGAGAGTATTGAACTTCTCGATAAAGCAAGGAAAAAATCAGAGTTCATCAAGCTCGAAACTGCTTTTAACGAAGCAAAGCAGAATCTACAAAAATTAAAAGCGCTGCCGGATAAAGAGGGAATTTCTCGGCTTAATGTTAAATTTTTAGATTTAAAAAAGGAAAAAGCAAAGCTCCCACAACTAGAAACTGAGATAAGGTCTTGGAAAGAGCGATTTCAATATCTGATAATTTCGACCGCCATTTCATTCGCCGCGCTAATAGCTTTTACTCGGGAATTAGTCTCTTCAATAATCCCTTTCATTCTGTTAATTGCTTCTTTGATATCGCTTTATAAATGGCATCAATCCCACAGGTTCCGTACACAGATGGTGATCAATGAACAATCACTGGTTGAAGAGGCAAAAGCTCTTGGGGTAAAAATTGAGACCGTAGAAGAGGCTGAGGAGAAAATCGCACGGATAATTAACGAAACTAAAGAGAGGCAGGACGCGTTCCATCGGAAAATGGGCATTTTAGGAGAGTATCTTCAAATCAACGAGAAGGAGGAGCCAGATAAGTTTTTAGAGAAGGCCCAAAACGCATTAACTAATATGCGTCAGAGCATAGACCTTAGTATATCTGTAGATTACTATGAAGAAAAGCTAGAAGAAGCGAAGAAGCACGAAGAAAGGAAGGGAAAAAGGCTGAATGAAGTTGAAGAACGATTGCAGAGGCATCAGGAGACTATGCTGAAATTCTCCGAAAGAGCCCATCAATTACAATTTACTGATGAATTTTCAAACTTCAAGCTTGATATCGATATAAAAAATCTGGAGTCACTAGAAAAGCTCGTGACATGGCTAAACCAATACATCGAGCAGATCGAGAAGGATGCGGAACTTTCTATCGAAGCTTTTAAAATCTTTCAGGAATTGGAATTGAAGGAAGAGGCTAAATCCGAGGAGCTTTTCGGGAAGGATAACCAAGCATCCATAATTTTTAGGAACATCACATCTGGGATGTTTGAAGAAGTAAGTTATGACTCTTCTACGAGAGAAATATTGGTTAAGCGTTCACATGAAAAAATATTGCAAAGGGCTTCTGAGTTGAGTAGAAGCGAGTGGACTCAACTTTACACGGCGATAAGAGTATATCTCGGCGAGAAGCTTTTGAAAGAGGAGAAGGGGTTCTTTATTGTCGAGGAACCGTTCATCCACTCTGACTCCGAAAGATTACTTAAGGAATTTGATATGTTAAAGAATCTTTCTGAGAGAGGTTGGCAGACGATATACTTTACAGCCAAGGACGAAATTAAAGAAGGATTACCTAAGCAGATGGATGTTGACATAATAGAACTCAAGAGACTTCCATAAGACCTCTTATGGAAGCCTTATTATGCATAATAGATTGAGCTTCAACTCTATGGTCTTGTCCACTACTTCCTGGAAGGCCGCGTTGAAATCTTCGCGTCGAACATCGAGATTATACTCCACATAGCCCAAATGAAGGTCAGCAACATGAACAAAACTGAAAGGCTTCATGGTCTTGCCCCTATTACAAACTACTCCTGAATCTTCAACTTTACTAGACATGGCTTAAAAAGTATATAAGCCCACTTCCCTCATTGTACTTAGGGCTAAATGTGGAGATCATAATTGCTGATGCCTTAGCTGATATTCTTCTGAGGAAGGCTGAGGAGAGGGGCACTACCATAGACGAGTACCTGCTCCACCCTAGCCTCTAGAGACCTCAACATGAACGAAAGAGT
>LIHK01000022.1 GCA_001399795.1 Candidatus Bathyarchaeota archaeon BA2
ACGGCGATGGAAACCGCAACAGTCATCGCAATCAATATGATTGCTGCAATCACTGGACTCAAAGCTTTTCTACTCTTTAGGAGTTTTTTCATTTTTGTTTTTATCCCTCCTTTTAGAGTTCACAAAAGAGATAACACAACATGGACATTTAAATCTTACGACTTAATACACCATATTTTAACGAATGAATTCTGCGCCGCGCGGCTTCCTACAAGCCGCCTACCCAACAAAAGATTTAACTTGTCCAAAAAACTCCAAAAGGAGCTTGGCTACCTTCTCACCGAACTCGGTTTTCACGTAATATTTCTTCAACGGATCGATGGCCACGCTTTTTGCCAAGCCGAGATTTTCAATCTCCATCATCCTAGCCCTAAAGGTTCCGTCGCTGAGGGTTAGCTTCAGCTCCTGCATAAACGCCTTAGCATTCTTCCATCGTCCCTTATCAAGGTGTAAGAGAAGGACGCAATCGATTACATGATCCTTTTCCAGCATAGACTTGATTGCAGAAAGTTTTTCGTCGGTAAGAATGGCTTTGACTTCTTCTTTTTCCAAGTCACATCCCAACTTAAGCTTTTGTATGATAATTTGCGTTTAGAGCATTTAACTTTATATTACGATTTCTGACATAATTCTCACTACATAATGCTTAAGGCTACTACTATAATCCCCCCTTTATTCTGTTTGAATATGTGTTGTTCATAGTTTATGAAGAAATGTCCAGAAACCACCATACCTCTCCACCTATTTCGCCATAACGTTCAGATGCGTGTGATCCTACGAAGCATGGCTCCGCCTGTGATTAGAATCTTCACCTTACTTCCTAGGTTCAGCGGATTTTTTGTGTTAGAGGTTGTGTGCGTACAATTGTGGTGGGCCCCTCTATTTGGGGTTAAGCATGTTTTGTTGGTTTACGTGGTTGAGAGGACCGCTGCAATCAATATTCCATTTTCATTCATTGCTTACGTGTGATGTTAATTAGACCATTTGACTTGGTGATATGAGTGTGTCTTTTAATCCTTTTTTATGGATGAACTCTTTAAGTTCTGTGTCTAATGTTAATAGCTTAAGGTTGAGGCTGGATGAGGCTGCGTAGAGTATGTTGTCTATCACGTCTTTGTGGCCTAGCATGTGTAGCCTCAGAGCCTCTTTGAAGGTTTCGGAGTCTTCCTCCACCTTTCCATATCTGCCGCTCTCTATGATGCTTCTTAGACCGTGGCTAAATCTCTCCATGTTGAAGGTTGGGCTTTTCGTGAATCTGGCTGCCACCCATAAGGATTCTAGGATGTTGAAACGGGAGTAGTACAGTTCGGCTTTGATTTCAGCGAGCTTCCTGATGCCTGTTAAGACCTCTTCACCAACTTCGATGCCTAAGGTCGGAAGTATGAAGGATGTGTCAAGGAGAACCCTTAGCGTGGCTTGCTTGCTCTTCAAGGCTTATCGCCTCAATCTGCTCGGGAGTTATGGACGCAAACTTTTTGCCGGAAAGGGCTAGCTGTACCGGGTCTTGAAGGGTCTCTAAGACTAGGGTGTTGCCTGAGACCCTTAAGAGCACCCTTTCTCCCTCCTTCAGACCAAGGGCTTTAACCACAGCCTTAGGCAGATAGATAGCATACTTCTTTCCGACGTGAGCTTCTGTTATCAGACTCATAAGTNTCTCCACCTTTACGAAGGAATCCTAGGCTGAAAGTCCAGTGAGTCGAAAAGCCTCTTAAGGCGCTTATGCTCGACCCTCACCCCTCATCGGGAGGGAACTAAACACCCGCTATAAAAAACCAATTTTTGCCATGAAAAAATGCTTCCATCAAGAAACGTCTACATTAGCCAGCCGACGTGGACGTAAAGCTATTTAAGGTATGTGCGTAAGTCATAATCATGAGAGATGTGAGTATCTCTGAGGAGACTACCACAGAAAAAATATTCAGGAGCACTTGGTTCTGGATACTTGCTGTGATCGCATTAGGATCATTTTTATTGAAGCTTTATGAATCCTTAAAGGATCTTTCATTGACCCTAAATGTTACAACCACATTCTTTATTTTTATTGTGCTAATTTTGTTACAAAGAGGGTTACCAAGCCTAGAGAGCACGATAGCAAAGGATTTCGAAATTTTGATCAATGAAATAAGAGGTCTGAGCAGAAGTCAAAATCCCAATTCGGAGAAAAAGGGAGAAAGAAAAAAGGAGAGGGGAGAAGTAAGAACATCCGGAGGGGGAGCATTCGCAGGTATGATAGCGGGCGGGGCACTAGGGTTGTTATTTGGCCCTGTTGGCGTCATTGTAGGGGGTGTTCTTGGGGCAATTTTGGGAGATCGAGTTGAATATGAGAGTATAAGAGCTGAAAGAGAGAGGATGAGAAGGAAATAAACTTAACTTTAAAGAAACGTCCATATTAGCCATGAGTTGGCTGGAGGGAGAAGAATCGAAGGTTTTTCATGCTTCTTTTAAGGGCGCGAAGCGCCATGCACGTTTTGTCAGTCATGCGCGCTAACGCGTTATATTTGGGCTTTTCGAGGGCGGAGATATTTTGGTTGATTTTCGTTTGTTTTTCATGTTGATGCAAAGAGTTGTTGGATGAGTTTGCGGCAGGTTTCTAGGGATTTTTTGACGGGGGCATGGATCTCTTTCACGATTTTTTCGTACTCTTCAGCCGGGTACTCATAAGGGTATCGAAACTTGGGTCTCCCTCTTGCTAAGCTGTCTGTAACATCTGCTATGACTTGAATTTGTTTAAGGAACCATTTAGGATACTTGTCCTTAATTTCATGGAGGAAGCGACCTACCTCATGTACCCTCGGATAATCCATTCCATAGGCTATCAAAACTGCTTTAACCGCGTATTCGGTGCATTCTTGAAAGTACTTCAATGCGCCAGCGTAGTCTTTCTCTTGTAGGCTTACAACAGCGTTTCTGTACTCTCTTTCCGCGCTTTTAATTGCTTTTTCAGCTCTGCTTCTATTGATGGACATTTGCCTTATTCCAAACTTATTTTTATAGACTCACCTGGGGTTATGTCCGGCTTTAGAAACCAGCAATACGTCCCGTCTGCATGTTCAATGTAGATGCTTCCTAGAGCCTCGAGTGCCCCTCGAAGCTTCTCCATCAACTTCTCAAAAAATCCTTCTTTGTCATAGAGAACTGCTCTGTGTTTGAGCATGTCTAGATATATGGGTTGAAAGATTTTGGCGTAGCTTCTCTGAAGCGATGCTGTGGTTACTTCTGGATATCCGTTGAAACCTCGGGTTTTTAGCCAATAGTCGCAGGATTTGTATTCCCATGTGGATTGGAAATGCTTGAATACTTTTTCTTCGCGCCACCAAGTGTTTTTTGCGCCATTTTCGAGGATGTAAAGTAGATCTACATCGCTTCTGCCCAATTTGAAGGTGTCTTTTATTGCAGAGCCGTAAAGAATAATTGAGATCAGTTCCTTACCAAATCCTTTGAGAAAGAGTTTAAGGAGACGTTTCAGCGAGATTTCCATCCATGTATACCTTATCTTGGTAAAGCTCTCATGGTATATCGACTCTGGTTTAATCTTCCATTTCATGTCAGTTAGTTTGAAAGCTATGTCAAATCCCTCGTCAGTCATTCTATAGCATGATTCTGCTTTCTCGATCAGTCCTTCAGCCTGCAGCTCTTCTAGCCTTCTAGTTAAGGTCCTCGTGTTTGTAACGACCTCATTTAATTCTTTAAATCTGGCCTCTCCCGTAGAAAGTCTGCGTAGTATAGTTATAGCGCCTTCCCTTGACAATACATTGAGGTTGGACATACTGTACTCAAGTAAAGTATGTTGCTTACATTAATAAAGCTTAAGGACTGATTCGATTGGCGGAACACATCTGAGAACCCCTTCATGTAAAGTTTATGGCTATACTGTGGAGAGAGAAGGTTGATATGAGGTATGTGGGAACTCAAGAAACACCTAGCCGTAAAATCGCAACAACACGAATACCCCTCCCCAGAACAAAACCACAATAGAGATGGAAACGCTTGAAGACGTCACAAAAATAGTCAAATCCTCGCAAGACCAATACTCCCACACAACAATAGACAAAGAACACCCATTCTACATAATCGGCAACAACACAAAATACCGATACAAAACTAAAACCTAACAAGTAAGAGAAAACATGAAGGACCCCCAAATATTCGCAAGGCAACTTTTTGACGAATTTTTAGTGCGCCCTCACCACCTTCCAAACCTTCGCAACCTCGGCCACTGCTGGTTTTCCCTCGACGAAAATTTTTATCGCCCTGTGTCGACCTGTGAAGTGGATCAACCTAGGCCGGCTCAGCTTCTTGCCCACGCATCAGATCTTTCTGCCTTGAATCTTCTCACTCACTTGGCTCAACGACACTTTCCTCCCATGGGAGAAGCAAGACTCTGAAAAAGGCTGTACAGAAAAAGTTGGAGAGGATGGGAGTTGTCGTCGTCGAGAAAAAACCGCAGAAGTCAAAGACGACGACAACTACAACGCTTGCACTCTCTTGTCATATATTTTCGTAAGACGTAAGATTTAATACATAGTTCAGTATTAATTGAGTGGGAGAAGTTCAATGCTACACATCAAACACCTATCACCTCAAGTAAAAGCCATTGGCAAAAAATTTCCAAAAGTTTGGAGATCGCTTCCTCTTTTATTAGTTATAATTGTTGGTACATTTACGTTTGCAAATAGTTCGTTCCTTCTCGTCGTAAGGGCAACCTACGTAGAAGGGGCCATTACACAAGACACTGTCTGGACGCTAACAGACAGCCCATTCGTAGTATCCAAAGATGTAACTGTTTACCCCAATGCCACATTAACTATAGAGCCGGGGGTTGAAATAAGGTTTGGAGGAAATTTCTCTTTAATAGTTGAAGGGAGGCTCATAGCCAATGGAACCCAAGAAAAAATGATAAGGTTCACATCAAACAAGGAAAAACCGGAAGCCGGAGACTGGGGAACANGAACTACGGCAGTTTATCGATCGACGCTGTTTTAACCAACCAAAGTGGAATGGCTACATCTGAGTTCACAGCTCCAATGACTTTGACGAATATAACAGCGACAATTGCTGTTGTGGCCACAAAGGATTGGTATGCTGAGGGCTATGGCGAGTGTACAGTCACCATTGAACCCAAAAAACTCGTTGTAGACGTCCACGCTGAACCATCTATAATTTTGTCTGAGGCAACTTCAATAGTAAGCGTCTATGTTTCCTGCGAGGGCGTTCCAGTTCTAGATGCAGATGTCACCTTATCATCGAGTAAAGGCGGAAACTTTAGTGAAGTAGAAAAAATTACGGATATGAATGACACAGCCACGTTTACTTTTACCGCCCCCATAACAACAGCGAACATGACGACGACGATCGTGGCAAATGCAACAAAGTATGGATATGTAAGCGGCGAAGGGCAAGCAAATATAACAGTAATACCAAGAGTGCTTCTTGTTCAAGTTGTCGCGGATCCCGTTTCAATCAATTCCGAAATGACATCAAACGTAACAGTTCGGGTAACATCTGACTCGGATCCGATTTCAGATGTAACAGTCACGCTGTCCTCAGATAATGGTGGAAGCTTCTACCCCATAAATGGAACTACTGACGCAAACGGTGAGTGCCTATTCACCTTCACGTCCCCGCAAGTAACGACGCCAATTAACATAACTATCACCGCCACAGCCACAAAAACAGGCTATGCAGATGGTACAAACCGAACAACAATAACTGTGAACCTTGGAACACTAGATGTTCAGGTTACTGCTAATCCTGCCACGGTTGAGTCCGAAGCAACATCTACCGTGACTGTTCACGTAACATATAATGCGAAACCCGTTGCAAACGCTGTTGTCACAATCTCAGGGGAAAGCGGAACCTTTTCGGTTACTACTGGAATCACCGATGAAAATGGCGATTGCACATTTACTTTCACCGCGCCTCAAACAACGACAGAGTTCAATGTAGCCATCACCGCCATAGCGACAAAAAGCGGATACATAAACGGACAAGAACAAACAAAAATAACCGTAAGCCCTGTAGCCGCCCCTGGTTTGCCGCTGACAACAATACTCATGATAGCCGCTGTAATCACAGTGATCGCTATTGTGTTAGTCTTAATCAAATTGAAGATCATTGTCATAACTTGGAAGGAGGGTTAGTTGGCAAATGCGCGCCCTAGAAAAACTGAAAAACCTTAGAATCTCCGTCAATTTTAGGAGGCGTAAGCTCAAAGCCATTCCTCCAGCCCCTCCACCAAAGGCCCTGCCAAAAGGCTACAAAATCGTTGAAAGGTACCCCTTATACGAACCCTTCGTTCATGTTGTCATTGCACAGAACCCGTCAACCGGCGAGTTTAAGTACGTTCTAGATGAACTTCAACTCGACATACTTGAGAGAAACGTGTACAACAGAATCCTAGATATTCTCCTCGCTGAGGTTGGATCACCAAAGGAAGAAATGGAGGATCCCCGCCAATTCTTTGCCATAGAAGCTGAAAAGATAGTTAACAAATACAGAATTAGCTTAGGCTGGTTGCCCGACGTCTCTTGGTCTAAGATTCTATACTATGCCCAGCGGAACGTGGTGGGCTTTGGACGCATTGACGCTTTGATGTACGACCCAAATATTGAAGACATTTCCTGCGACGGCGTCAGGAAGCCCGTTTACGTTTGGCATAGAAAATACGAGAACCTTGAAACAAACTTATTCGTTGAAGACGACCAAGAACTTGACGACGCCGTAGTTAAGTTAGTTCACATGGCTGGAAAGCATGTTAGCTCAGCATTCCCAATAGTTGACGCTTCTCTGCCAGGCAAGCACAGGCTCGCTGTCTGTTACAGACGCGAGGTAACACCCTTCGGAACCGCTTTCACTATAAGAAAATTCCGAGAGGACCCGTACTCAATTATCGACCTAATAAATCTGGGGACTCTTTCCGAAAAAATGGCTTCCTATTTCTGGATGTGCCTGGAAAACAGAGCCTCTGTCATGGTTCTCGGCGGAACGGCTTCAGGAAAGACCACACTACTGAACGCTCTCGCTTGTTTGATTAAGCCCGGCAGCAAAATCATCACAATCGAAGAGACGGCAGAACTCAACCTCCCCCACGAAAACTGGGTGTCGTTGATTGCAAGAAGAAGCTACGGTCTTGGAGAGAGTCAAACTGGCGAAGTGGAACTCTTTGATCTAGTTAAGACATCCATGAGACATCGTCCAGACATTTTGGTCGTCGGTGAGATTCGAGGCAATGAAGCGTATGTTCTATTTCAAGCTTTGGCAACAGGTCACGGCGGCATGGCTACAATGCACGCAGAGAATATCGATTCGGCTGTCAAACGTTTGGTCCAGAAGCCAATGGACATAGCCCCAGCATACATGCCCCTCATGAACGTAGTTTCGACTATTCAAAGAGTGCATTTACCACAATCGAAAACTGGCGAAATGAAAGCCTTTAGACGCATAATTTCCGTAGACGAAGTTGCCGATTACGAAGATTATAGAAACACTTTCAAATGGAGCGCAGCAGAAGACAACTTCAAATCCTCACTCAAAAATGAGGTTCTGCTTCCCGCCATAGCAGAACGCAGAGGTTTAAGCTGGCAAGAATTGCTCGACGAAATGGAACGCCGCGAAAACGTGTTACGCTGGATGCGAACGCGTAACATACGGAGCTACAAAGATGTTGCAGCGATTATAACCGAATACTACTCCAGACCACAGGAGTTTTACGAGAGGGAGGTGGAAGCTTTTGCCTCTGCTTCACAGTCTTGAGGGCTGGTCGTACCGTATCTTCGGGCGCATCGCCCCCAAATTCTTAAGGAATGTCATTGAGTTTAAGGAATCATTGGAAAGGGCGGGAATCACAATTTACCCTGAAACGTATGTTTCCTTAATGTTTTTCTTAGCCCTTTTAAGTCTGCCAGTAAGCGTTGCAGTGATTGTGCTTCTCTATTTCACTGGAGTGCTTCCTCTCATTTTTTTGGTACCCTTACCTGTTTACATCATGATTGGTTTTATGGTAACACCTATGTGTAGGGCTAGCGAAAGGGCTGGTTCGTTGGAAAGGGAGGTGCCCTTCGCAGCCACGTACATTACTGTCATGGCTTCTGGAGGAATACCTCCCTACATGAGTTTTAAGCGACTTGCAGACGTTGAACTTCTGCCTGCAACACGCAAGGAGGCTAGGAGGCTAATTAGAGACGTGGAAATTTTTGGTGTAGACCCCCTTACAGCTTTGGAAAGTGCAGCTAAGAAAAATCCTTTAGATATTTTCAGAGATTTCGTTGCGGGGTACGCTTCGACGGTCATCATAGGCGGCGACGTTATTCATTTCCTTGAAACAAAGGCGCATGACATCTTTAAAACAAGGTCCTTGAGGGTAAAGGCCGCCGCTGAGCGTCTGGGAATGCTTCTTGAATCCTTTATTATCATAATGGTTCTCATGTCCCTTTGCTTCTACATTCTGTTCAGCGTTGAGTCCATATATAGCACAGGCATGGAAATGGGCTCCGGAGTAATCATGTACACGTACGTTTTCACTCCACTGCTTTCCATTGTTTTTATATATCTTGCCCACAGCATGCAGCCAAAAACTCCTATCAATGAGTGGAGACCATACAAGGCCTACGCCGTCTCTTCAGCGGTGGCTATTTTAGTTCTCTTCATACTCACTGGTTTCTTTGGAATAATTCAAACACCATTTGACTTCCTCAGAAGCATTGTTGATCTGCCCACCGCGGTGGCTGTAGCCCTCATTATTTCCGCTTTTCCTCCAGCCATCGTTCACGGCAGAGTTTCGGGTAGGAAATCGAGTATTGAGCGTGGGATAGCCAACTTTCTTAGAGATTTGACGGAAAACAGGAAAACAGGGTTGTCTCCTGAAAAATGCATTGAAAATCTTTCGAACCGTGATTACGGAGAATTTTCTAAAGAGTTGAAAAAGATGTCGTGTGATCTTTCTTGGGGTATTCCGATGAGGAAAGTCATCACGGATTTTGTGAAGCGAACCAAGAGCTGGATGTCCCAGGTTGTAATGTTTCTCCTATTGGAAGCTGTTGATGTGGGCGGCGGAACCATAAATATGATTGAATCGCTTGCGAGATTTAACAACATGACTCAAGAAGTGGAAAAAGAGAAAAAGATGAGCATCCGACCCTACTTACTTATGCCCTATTTCTGTGCAATTCTGCTGGTGGCATCGACTCTTATAACCCTTGTTTTCACCGCGCAGACGGTGGGTATGGTAGGACCTGGAGCAGCAAACGCTCCCGACATAGGTTTCCTTACGTTGATCTTCACGGTTTCGGTGATCACCCACTGCTATCTGATTGGGCTCGTAGCCGGAAAAATCAGCGAAGAATCCTTAGCTGCAGGTTTCAAGCATTCCGCCCTACTCGTTCTTATCGCCATCGTTGCAGCAAAAGTCGTTCCAATGATCATGTAGAGGATAGCCTTGAGGATGATAAGGATGAAAAGACTCAAAATTTCCTTTTACTCTCAGCGAACGTTTCCCAGCATGTGGAGACGACATCGAATATCATGAGATAGAATATATCGTGAGACAGAATACTCAATATATTCCCCCTCATATAATACAAGGATGTAAGTTGAAGGTTTGTTACCTTATGGAAGCATATGATACAGAAGGCGTTGAATAAGATGCGAACTCCAAAAATCTTTAGGTTTGTTTTTAATAAAAAGGCGGTAAGTACCGTGATTTCCGCCACGATTTTGACAGGTGTGGCTATTGCTTCAGGTTTTGCCGTGCTTGCTTGGGCGCAGATGAGGTAAAAAACATGAAAAGTTTCAAGAGCAACAAGAGAGCCGTCTCCACCGCAATCTCATCTATCATCATGATAGGTGCAACGATTGCTTGCATGACGGCGGCAACAGTTTATTGCCAATGCGAAATAAATGCTTATCATAGCATGTTGGGTGAGAACCTATGCATAGAACGAGTAAAGATTGCACCAACAAGCATATGGGCATACGTCAGAAACAATGGTCACGGGGCCATCACTCTTCAATTTGTAAGAGTCAATGGAAAAGCCTACAACTTCACGGCAGGAAAAGTTTTGTTGGATGAAGGAGGTGGAAAAAACGTGACCATACAAGGAGGTTTCGGTTCAGGTGCATACCTCTTGGAATTCGTGTCAGCTCGTTGGAAGGTCTTCTCAGTGGAGGCTAAATGTCCATGAACCCGCTGAACAAACTTCATAAGAACAAAAGAGGTGGAGTCTCAACAGTTATTGCTATGGTGATGGCTATGACTGTTGTGTTCTCCGTAGTAACGAATATATTTTTATGGGAGCAGGTTCTGCACCGAGAAGAGCAAGACCGAGCAGCCGAGAGATTTACCATTGGGACAATCTACATAACATCCAATGGAACAGCATGCTTTCCAGTAGCCAACACAGGGACTGTAACAATTCGCCTAGTTGGACTTTGGATAAATGATACACGATACGCTATTGACCACCTGCTAAATCCAACAGAACAAACGATAATACACAAGGACTTGGAGGACTTGGAATTGACGGCAAAAAGCACCTTTAACGTCGTAATAGTGACCCAAAGAGGATTAGCAGCAACTTCTAAATATCCTCCAACACTAGAGGTTCCAGCAACAGGTGTCTTCAAGATAAACTGGTTCTATTTTAAATACACTTCAAAACGAAACCGAGAAAAAGTTGATGCAATGGTTATTCCTTTAACCGAGTCACATGTTGCTATC
>LIHK01000006.1 GCA_001399795.1 Candidatus Bathyarchaeota archaeon BA2
AAAAAGTTTGGAAGGATTCGCATCTTCCGCTTTGAAGAGGAAAATCCAAGGGCGAAGATTATCAGAAAACTCATAGAAGCCTGGGAACAAGCAGATAAGCCCGAATCAAATCATGAATAACAAAGTGGTGTTGGCATGTCAATGGTTAACGTGACTGCTAAGCCGGAAGTTTATCGGGAGGCCAAGGCCAAGGGAACGATCAAGCTGAGACCAGAGACCATACGGTTGATTAGGGAAGGAAAGGTTGAGAAAGGCGACCCGTTTCAGGTGGCAAAGGTTGCTGCAATCTTGGCGGCAAAGAACACGAGTTCCCTGATTCCCCTTTGTCACCCCTTGCCCCTAACCAGCGTGGATGTTGATTTAAAGATTATGAATGATTCCGCAGTGAGTGTAGAGGCAACCGTGAAAACTAGGGCTCAGACAGGAGTTGAGATGGAGGCCCTTGTCACGGCAACTGTGGCTTTGTTAACGGTTTGGGACATGACGAAGGCCTATGAGAAGGATAGGCTTGGACAGTATCCCCACACTGTCATCCAAGATATACGCGTGGTTCGCAAGGTGAAAGAGGAAGGCAGATGAGCGATACCGCCCGCAGACACAAGGCTGAAGCGCCGAAAAGCCTGAACTTCGCCGTCATCGTTTGCAGTTCTTCTCGCTATCAGGAGCTCAAGGCAAGGAAGCCCGTTGAAGATCCTTCCGGGGATTTAATCGTTAAAAAATTACAGAAAGCTGGACACACCGTCGTCTTTAGAGAAATTGTTCCCGACGACAAAGTTTTGATCAGAAAATATGTTAGCAGAGCCCTAGGATCGGAAGGGGTGGACTCAATTATTTTGTGTGGTGGAACAGGGATTAGCCCTAAAGACGTGTCAATTGAGGCTGTGAGGCCTATGTTGGTTAAGACTTTGCCCGGTTTTGGAGGGTTGTTTAGGAAGCTGAGTTTTGACGAGATTGGTTCTGCGGCTGTTTTAAGTCGTGCCTTGGCTGGCGTTGCAGATCAGGGAAAGGCTGTTTTCTGTATTCCAGGCTCGCCGCAAGCTGTGAGGCTTGTTTTGGAAAAGCTTATTTTACCCGAAGCTGGTCACATACTGAAACACGCCCGCGAAAAACAGTGATACTTAATGATCTACGACAATTATGGGCGCCCGGTCCTCAATCTAAGGATCTCCGTGACCCAAAGGTGCAACATGCACTGCCCCTATTGCCACAGAGAAGGCGAAAGCAACGCTTCCACCGTCATGTCTGCAAACGAAATTGTCCACATCGCCAAAATAGCTCTGAGCCTAGGCGTCTCCAGAGTAAAACTGACTGGAGGAGAACCCCTTCTCCGCAAGGACATCCTTGAAATCGTCGGAGGCATCGCCGGACTCAAAGGTTTAAGAGATTTATCCATGACCACGAATGGAACATTTCTGGAATCCACGGCGAAAGACCTAAAGATGAATGGACTAAATCGAGTGAACGTGAGTCTTCCCAGCCTGAATTCTGAGACGTACCGTAATTTGATGGGAGGCAACCTGAGAGACGCCATAGAAGGCGTCAAGGCGGCTGTTGAAGCTGAACTTTACCCAGTGAAACTGAACATGTTGTTGCTTAAGGGTGTAAACGAAGGAGAAGTTGAGAAAATGATTCAGTTTGCAGAACAAACCATGACTATTCTGCAACTAATTGAGTTAGAGCCCCTGAACATTAACGAGTCGTATTACGGACGTTATCACTTGGACTTGAACGAAATTGATGAAGAGTTGAAGGGACGGGCTTTGGAGGTCAGAACTCGCCAGGACATGCAGAACAGACGAGTTTACTATTTTCCCAGAGTAAAGGTTGAGGTGATTCGCCCAATAGAGAACACGGAGTTTTGCGCCCGCTGCACACGGCTTCGCGTGACAAGCGATGGAAAGCTGAAGCCCTGTTTGATGAGAAACGACAATTTGGTGGATCTTCTTAGTCCCATGCGGAAGGGAGCAAACGGTGAAGGGTTGACCAGAATCTTTCTTGAAGCCGTTAAGAGGCGTGAACCATACTACAAAGCGGTCAAGTGTTAGAGGCGCCCCATTCGAAGCTCCAGCGCTTAGACCACGTAGTAGTCAACGACTTTTTTCAAGCGTTTCGGCGGAAGCTCTGTGATGGAAAGCTTCTTAAGTATCTTAATCATGGGGGGCTGAAATCTGGTGAGGTCTGTGAGGGTTACAATGCCTACGAGTCGCCCCTTTTGAACTACGGGAAGCTTCTTAATCTTACTCTTGAACATGAGTTTCACGGCGTTTTCAATTTTCATTTCAGGCTTGCCCACTATTAGAGGCGCAGACATTATTTCCGGGACTTTAATTTTCTCCGGGTCTCTAGACTGGGCTAAGACTCTTTTTAGTAGGTCTCGTTCAGTGATTATTCCGACGGGCTTCCCCTTCAGCACAACAACGAGGCATCCTATTTCGTGTTTGTTCATGAGGTCCACGGCTTCCTGCACAGTGGCCTCAGTCTCTACAGTGACTACTTCCTCGACCATGACGTCTTCGACGTTTAGGGACATAAACGACACACCAAATAACTACTTGCTCAACTGCCGATGTTTATAGATTATGACCAACCAATCTTGTTTACAGATTTAGATCGCCATTTATGTTATTTGGAAGTGTTCAGCCTTTTCTTCCAGCAAGGTAATTTACCATTGTTTCGTCTAGGTCGAGCCACCTTGCTATGCCTGCTGCCATTTCTGGGTTGTTTTCGAAAATTATCCTTATGTAGGGGAGAAACTCCTTTACGGCTCTAACAGAAGATACGTGGCATTTCCTCCGTATCTTCATGCCTATGGCCGACTGCATCTCCCTTTCAGCCTTGGTTCTTGACATCCACTGAATCTTCTCTGGAAACCTGAAGGGAATCCACCCAGATGGTTTGGTTCGCTCCCTAGCCATAGCCACTCCAGCCGTCATGAAATCCAGAACGTAACGTAGCAAGCTCCAGTCTTGCGTAGATCGGATTCTCCTTCTATATATGTCGGCTAAAGAAAGCGCATCCATAGCCTTCGCTAAGTCTTGTGGATCAGTTAAATGATAGGGGACATTCTCGTAAACCCATTGAAAAAGCATGTCCGTGTCCATGTCAGCCGCGTCAACAGCTTTCTTGGCTTCCCAAGAATCCTTAGAATATAAGATTGTTCGCAGCACGTTGAAAATTACGTCTTTTCGATCACGTTCAGCTAACCAAGCTACGTCCTCATAGACAAATCGCTTTTTTCCCTGAGCCAAGGCCTGCAAGTCATTCACAGCTGACCTAACATCCCTTCCAGACTTTTCAGCAATAAACTTCAGGGCCTCTTCATCTGCGTTGATTTCCTCGCCCACACAAACCTTCTTCAGATGCTTCATTACCTCCCGAACAGTGGGCTTCTTAAACTCGACTAAGAGGCAGTACTTGCGAAGCGTGCTGAAACGAGGGTCATAGGCGTTGTTGGCCACGAGCACGACTGGACACTGAGCCGCCTTAACTATCTCTGTAATGGCTCCAACACCACCCTTATCAGCTGTTCCGGTTATTCCGTCCAACTCGTCTAGCAAAACCAGTCGGCTTCCACCAAAGAGGGTACCATACTGGGAAGCCAAACCGGCAAAACGTTGGACAGCCTCGGCGGTTCTGTAGTCGCTGGCGTTTTTCTCCACTAACTCCATTTGAAGGTCTTTAGCCAGAGCCTCGACGCAAACGGTTTTCCCGACGCCAGGAGGCCCGTGCAAGAATGCAGCTCTTTTCTTAGGGATACGTTTGTCCCAAGATCTCGCCCATTCGGTAAACTTTTGAATTGCCTCGGCATTCCCAACAACTTCAGATAGTGTTTGAGGTTTGTGTTTCACGATCCAGGCAGCGTGCAAGTGTTAGCCGCCTCTTTTCAGTTCATAGCCAGCCTCTGTCAGTCTTGCGAGTAGAGCGCTTAGCTGGACTTCTTCGTCGGCGCCTTGAACAAGTCGGAAGTCGATTTCCCCGATGGCGCCAGCGAGCTTTACTTTCCATTGGTCTGGAAGCGCTGAGCGGAAAATTTCTATGTGGATCTGTTTGATGATGTCGCTTCCAGCCACTCCATATTTCAGTATCATTTCCCTTAACCTTTGCCTGGCTTCTATGAAGTTGCCCTTCATAGCCAACGCTATCATCTCTCGGACGTCAATGGGGCTAGCCCGTCCGATCACCGAATAAACGGTCTCAGCGTCGATTACTCTGCCTAAGGAGGCAGCAGCCTGCAAGGTGTTGGTTGCTCTGCGCAGGTCTCCTCCACTAACCTCGAAAATTGCGTCGAAAGCTTCATCGAGTATTTTTACACTCTCTTGTTGAATAATGTGACGTAGATAGCGGTCATGGTCTTCCCTTGACAGGTAGGAAAAACGGAAAGGTGCACATCTAGACTGGATGGGTTCGATGATTTTGCCGCTGTAGTTTGCTATGAGGATGAAGCGACAGGTTTCTGTGAAGCGTTCCATGGTTCGCCTCAAAGCCTGCTGGGCATCGGAGGTCATATTGTCAGACTCGTCTAGAATCATGATCTTAAAGGGTATCTCGCCAATGGACCTTGTTCGTGCAAAGGTTTTCACGGTTTCCCTGACAACGTTTATCCCTCGCTCGTCGCTGGCGTTCAACTCCATGAAATGCTCCCGATAGCCTTTACCATAAAGATCGTGAGCCAAACAGAGGGCAGCCGTCGTCTTTCCAGTCCCTGGCGGACCGGCAAAAATGCAGTGAGGAATGTTCTTTGCCTCAACGAAGCTCTTTAGCCGTTCCACGATTTCTGTTTGGTTTATCATTTGGTCTAGGGACTGGGGACGATACTTCTCAGCCCAGAGCTCCCAACTCAATGATTATTCCTCTTCTTATCGTAGAATATGAATTCTTTTTATTTATTGTTGTGGTTCTTAGATGGAAAATGAACTTGCCATCTAAGAAAGATTTTATTCACACAATGATCTTGCCAGTCACGCCTGTCCTTCATGCTTTTAGGGGTTTCACCACAGCCAAAAACTAGGAGGTGAAACCTCCTAGTTTTTCACCTCCTCCCCGATCCAATTCTTCTCCAACTCCTCCAAAAGAAGACTACACTTGCCGGTCTCAACACCGCTTAACTTCTCATAATCGCCCACAGAAAGAGGCTGAAGCAACACAGAAATCCTACGAAGAAGCAACAAACACTTCTTAGACAAACGCTCAAAACACCACTTAACAAGCTCACAATACCCTTCCCTGCCCACACGAAGCTCATCCAACTTCAAATCCTTAGAATATATCAACCAGCTAGAGATAAGAAAAGGAAAACCCCCGGAAAGACGTCTAATCCTCTTCAACTCAGGATAAGAAAACTCCTTCCCCCTAGCCTTCAATATCCATTCTCCAATTTCCTCAGCAGACAAGGGGAGAGGACTTAAAAACTGAGCATTCAACTGCACAAGCTCAGGTTTGATAGACTCATACTTCGCCACACCTTCTTCCTCAACTTTGAAAGAAAATACAACGTGCACTCTCTCAGGTTTCTTCCTAACAAACCCCAACAAAATGCGACATGAATCTAAAGGCGCTCGCTCAAACTGGTCAATAACCAAAACAAACTCCAACTTCCCATACTCCTTAACAAGCTCGTTGAAAAAGAAAACAAAATCATAAACAAACTCTTCTTTATAATCATAAAATAATTTCTCAGTGAGGGACTCAACAGTTCGAGTTTCCTTCCACTCCTCAATAGCTTTCTCTAACTCTTCAATCGCCTCCTTACCAAACCACTTCACAGCAAAGCTTTTAATCATCAACTTAGCGAAACGCCCCCCCTCTCAGAGAAAACCTCATGAAAACCAACAATAACCTCCTTTAGAAAAGGGAATTTATGATCAAAAGCATCGAGGAAGAAAACGCTCAAGAAAAGTTAGTTGTTTTCTTTATTAAACGAGCGTAATATTTATAAAGATTAGTGAAAGAAATTATAAACAGAAAGATCACCGGGTGGTGGTTCCCGTCTTGGGATTAAAAACCACTGCTCGGTAGTTAGACACTTTTCGTGCGCTTTATGTGGTCTATCAATTTATCCAAGCAGATGTAGTTATCAATTCCGACTTCTAATTTCAATTCCTCTGCAATCGTGTGTTCAAATGCTGCAATTTCTATCCATTTTCCCATTTCCTTCACCGCTTTTATTGCAGGCTTGTAGTCCTTGTCCCCCGTAACTAGAATCGCGACATCATAGAGATCTTTATGTCCATACAGCAACAGATCTGTGACTAACGAAATGTCAACCTCTTTTTCCTTTGAACGCGCCTCCACGCCGAACTCTCGCAGAGGGTAGATTTTGACTTCCCATCCCATGTATCGAAGTCTGGTGTGGAAGGCTTCTTGCTCGGGTCTTTTCACTTTTGGCGTAGATC
The DNA here is from genome assembly GCA_001399795.1 of Candidatus Bathyarchaeota archaeon BA2. GTDB lineage: Archaea > Thermoproteota > Bathyarchaeia > Bathyarchaeales > Bathyarchaeaceae > BA2. The sequence continues at coordinate 6,393 of LIHK01000006.1, forward strand.
CATAAAAGTGGGCCCTGATCAGTCTTCGGTTAGGTTTTGCGTTGGTAAGGAAATCTCTTAATTTGCCGTAATCAATCCTCACTTTGAGCTCTTCACATGCATGGAAAAGATTAGATCCGTCGATAAAAATCATAATTCTATCCATCTTCCCACATCGTAAAAATAAATAATACTATAAGTACGTATTAAACTTTCTAGTCGATGCCCGGCTCGCCAGCCATAACAAAAGCCAACTCCTCTCATCCTTCAAAAACTCAAAAAACCGCTTAATCTCCTCCTCACGACCGACAAAAATCTCCTCACTCTTCAACAAAGCAACCACACCGCGTACAAAACACAACCACATAAATAAATCTAATCCTCAAACACCATCCGCAGAAAGCAGCATGGCCTATCCAAAGGCATAGGGTTCAAGAGTTAACCGAAATTATGAGATTACAGAGAACCAGACGAAACCTCTTTCATCTATCGGCGCTATTTTCACCTTGTTGGCTTGGTGATGTCGCTCAGCTTTGAAGCCTTGATACATGATGCGCCCTTTTTTAGTAGTTGGGAATCTTCGGTTATGAGTGTTAACTCTTTCACTTTGGCATAGTATGCTCATAAACTGCCATTTAGAAATAAGGCGTTTGATGCAGTTCATGCATCTCACGTTTTAGAACATTTCAAGAAAAAGAATAGCTATTACACAGCCTCGGTTAAAATGAAAGCTCCTCAAGATCTTAACGCTTATATGCCGTATGTCAACTTTTAATCTGGGTTTAGGCGATGGGGAAAGTTGAGGAATTGCTTGTGGAGTCTGAGGATTTCCTAAAAGCCGCTAAAAAAGAGTTTGAAGTTGCATTAGCCAAGAATGATGTGGTGCGCATTCGCGATTCCGCCGAGAAGGCTTGGAACTCTGTCGTTCAGGCAACCAACGCTTTGCTGCTGGCTTTGACGGGAAGGGTCCCATTGAGCCACCATGAGAGGAGGGTCATGCTTCGCGAAACCGAGAAATCAAAGCCAGAGGTTAGGGACCTAGGCATTAGAGATAGATACATGGCTAGGTTCAAGGTATTACACGGCGAGACCTTCTATGAGGGTGTGATCGACATCGAGGAGCTTAGGCTGGAGATGGAAAAAGTCGACGAATATATAAACAGCATAAAGCCCATAGCTACAAGATAGGCCTATACTCTCTCCCAGCTCCGTTAAGTCTCAGTTTTGTGATTTTACTCGCAGGCTTTACTTCTATCTTTTAACTGGATCACGGGTACATTTGTCCGCCGATCCTCCCAAACCGCTCGGATTCATCTCAAGGAAGCCACGCGCGATACCGGAAGTTAAATAAGCCCAAAACAAGCCTGTTTTCTTACAGTGAAAGCGTGAGATAATCCTTATAATGGAGTTTTCTAATCTAGCAGATGATGCAGGTGCGCACTTTTATCAATCGGATCAAAAAGTGTGAAGAATGAAATCTAAAGCGAGTTCGGAGAGAGGCTAGCTAAGGTTGAGGGCGTTCTAAAACAGATGGATAAGCGCCTAAACCACATCGAGAGTAGGCTGAACTGGACGTTAGGAACCATGATCACCATGTGGATCTCTTTAATCGGGTTGTTGATAATGGTATTGATGAAATAAGCCTATAGGCTTACTTCTTTGGCAAATTAGAGGCTGGCATCGTTTGGAGAAGCGCGTTAACTTTTGCGCTCGGCTCAGAGAGCGCGCGCTATAAATAGGTGATTCTTAACATTTTACTTGGTGCCTGATTGTGGGCTTTGCTAAGGCTAAGTTTAGGGTTGTAGGGGATAGTGATGCTTTCGAGGGCGTTGCTTTGGTTGATAGTGGTGCATGGTATACGGTTATTGATGAGGGGCTAGCTAGGCAACTGGGCGTAAAATACACGGGGTTAAGTGTAACGTTAACCTTGTTTTCTGGGCATAGGATTGCCTGCCGTGAAGGCATAATAAATTCTGTTACCCTTGAAGAGAAAACGGCACCTTCTGAACTTGTTGCAGTGTGTTCAATAAATGAATCCATAAAAGGCTTGCTCAAGAAACAGGAAGTCGAAGATCGTTTAGTAATAGGTGTACATACCCTTGAAAGGTTGGGCTACGCCATAGATGTAGTTGCACATAAGCTAATCGAATCACCTGGAATCTTAATGATTTGAAACCAAAACTGAAAAACGCACTCTTTCTAGTAAAAACTTCTTAAGAACTATTTATGCTGAGACCATTGTGATGGAGTAGGTGGAGTTCATAAACCAGTATGAGATCGAAAAGGAAGGAGAATTCCGTGGAATTGTTTCTATTTGTAAAGAACCGAAGTTGATACGATATCGCGCGCGTCTATTCTTCTTCTTTTGATGGAGGCCCGTGCAGCGTGTAGCTTAACACATCTCCAGGCTCAGCTTCAAGCTCTTCTACAATAATGCGTGGAATCGTGAACCTGCCGTCTTTGCCAACTCGGGCGTAGAAAGATCCACTTCTGTGAGGTTTGCGGCTGTAAACGTGGACGCTTAAAAACTTCTCCGGCATCCAACCTGTGCTTCCACCTGAGTAGAACAGGTATCTGAACGTGGCCCCTTTTGGCTTCGTGCAAGAATCCACGTTCATTTATTCCCAAGAAAATTGCATCGTTGATGTTGCGAGACCTGGCGATCACGTTTCCGCGGTTGGAATCGTTCGTGCGGGGTTTGATAGGGGGTTTGATATGCAATTGCGTTTCTAAGAGGAGCCGTTAAGCAGTTTTATAGGGGTTAGGGCTGCAGGGTTAATTTTTCAGAGAGCGTTCACGTAGGCAACGGCATGATTGATGGTGAGGTTGTTCGTGAACCCTAAAGTGTAGCTATGGAACTAAAAAAGTTCTAGCTTCTAAGCATAAAAAAGAAAGGGGTTTTGTCTGGAGAGCGAGGTGATTCCACTCTCCTACTTGCGCCACTTCAGTCAAGTAGGGACTGGTAGGGGTAACCAAGGCTTGAACTTGACATTGTCGCTTACAGGATCGCCTTTGCCCCAGGGATTCAAAGTTGGGTGGTATGGTCCGCTCGGGCGTCCCCACCAATTTAAGCGAGCATCGACAGGTATCTCGACGTTGTTCAAGATTCCCCACTCGGTGTTGCCGTAGATGTTGCTGAAGCGAATGACAATTCCCGTCGCATAGAAATTATCAGCCCAACCTTCAGTTTTAAGGAGGTCCTCAACATAAACCCCAATTCTCGCCCCTGTTATGTCCGAGAGCGTAAATTTAGCGTTCTCACAACCTCTGATGTGTACTCCATATGCGTGTTCACCAGCGCTTTTGAGAATATTGTTGATATGAACATCGGTGAACGTGTTATTGACTCCTCCACTCAACCTGAATCCAGAAGCGCGGCCTTCCGTAGCTGTACAGGTGATATTGGTGATGGTGAGAGAGGCGAAGGTGCAAGGGATTTCGCAGCTCAACTATCTCCCCCACAACGTATTAGAAAAAGGCACACCATAAATTATTATCTGCCCTCCACAGACTTAATTCTCAAAGTGTGAAAAACCTCGGTGTCTCGCTTAGATTTTAGTCTTTCTTCTTTAACTAGAGCTTTTATACCTAAACCTCACATTCCCTCTAGAACAAACCTCCTGTAAAGTGGGGTTAAAATTGTCAGCAGAACCATTAACCTTTATCAGAGATGCAGATTTTACCTTCGAAAACACCCCAGTCAAGATAGTTGTAAATAGAAACTGCCCCGAAATCGAGCTCGCCGGCTTAAAAGTCGGACCATTCCAAGAGGGAAAAGAATACGAAGTTAGGTTTTGGATAGCCGAGGAACTGGAAAAGGCTGGAATAGCGCGTTTCCGAGAAGAAGAATTGCTGGATTTAGTAAAGCTTAACAAAATTCACTGGAAAGAACGAGTTCAGCCCACCCAACAAATCTCCTCCCTACCCGAGGACTTTTACCCTCGACTACGACACTACCTCACCGACTTAAAAAAGGACGCCATAAAGAAAACTGAAAAAATGGGGGACTACGAGAAGGCTATGAGTCTCTCCCGCGACATCATCAATTTGAGGCTAAAAAAAATTGTCTCACTGGCTTCAGCTCCGGCGCAAACAGATCAAATTCTCCAGAACCTGACAAGAGAGGAACGTGTTGTCTACAAATCGTTATACGAAACCATCAGCGAATGGAGAAAGGAAATTCTGAAGACGAAGGGAGGCGATGAGTCTTGACAGAGATGCTGGTAGCTGATCCCCAAGAACGATTCCAAGACTTTCTCAAATCAGACAAATACCGTGAGAGAATCTCCCGAATGGCTATCGCTGGCAGCACCTCCCTAATCGTAGATTTTGAAGAACTTTTAGCGACAGATTCCGCCCTGGCAGAAAGCATGTTAGAGAACCCTGACGAATATTTGGAGCACGCTAATCACGCCGCCCTTGCCCAGTTACAGATAGAGGAACCTGAATACGCTGAAGGAGTTGAAGCAATTAATGTTAGGTTTCAAGGATTGCCTGAAACCATACCTTTGCGAACATTGGGATCCAAGCACGTTGGAAAGCTTGTTATGGTGGAGGGGATCATTGTTCGCGCTACGCCTACGAGACCATTGGTAATGCAGGCTGCCTTTCGATGTAAACGGTGTGGAACGGTCACGTACGTTCCCCAGACGGATCCCTTCTTGAGAGAACCACCAGTGTGCAGCGATCCAACGTGTAGGAGAAGGGGTCCTTTTGATTTCCTTCAGGAAGAATCCACGTTTATTGATTCCCAGGAAATTCGCATTCAGGAGAGACCGGAGGGCCTTCCGCCTGGACAGCTCCCCCGGTGGATAGACATTAAGCTTCTTGGAAGCGAACTCGTTGATGTGGCGAGGCCTGGCGACCACGTTTCCGTGGTTGGAATCGTTCGTGCTGTGGCCCCGACCCTTCCAAGGGTTGGGAAACTTCGGGAATTTACGTTGCATCTTGACACCAACTTCATAAACGTTGTGAGTAAAGAGCCTGAAACCGTGCTTATTTCGCCTGAAGAAGAGAAGCAGATACTTGAACTTGCAAAGGACCCGTGGGTACACCGTAAGATTCTTCGGTCGATAGCGCCTTCCATCTACGGCTATGAGCATATCAAAGAAGCCATAATGTACCTTCTGTTCGGAGGGGTTCCGAAACATCTCCCTGACATCACCATTCGAGGGGACATGAACGTCCTCATGATAGGAGACCCGGGAACAGCCAAATCCCAACTCCTACAATACGTGGCGAGGGTAGCCCCACGGGGCCTATATACGTCTGGCCGAGGAACAACGGCTGCTGGTTTAACCGCGGCTGTGCTTCGCGAGGCAAGGGGTGGGATGACCCTAGAGGCTGGAGCGTTGGTGCTGGCGGACAAGGGTGTAGCAGCTATAGATGAAATAGACAAGATGCGCCCCGAAGATAGGGTTGCTATTCACGAGGCGATGGAACAGCAGACGGTTTCTATTGCGAAGGGCGGCATCGTAGCGACTCTCAACGCGCGAACCTCCATTTTGGCTGCGGCTAACCCAGCCTTAGGAAGATATGATCCTTACCGGACGGTAGCAGAAAACGTACCCCTTCCCGTCACGATTCTTTCTAGATTTGACCTCATCTTCGTTTTGAGGGACGTGCCTGAAAAAGAGTTGGACACAAAGATGTCTGAGTACATACTAGATATCCATAGAACGGGTTTGGCTCCAGTTGAGTCACCCATACCGCCGGATTTGTTTAGAAAATACATCAGTTACGCCAAAAACTTAAAGCCCGTATTGACCAAGGAAGCTTCTGAACGCATAAAAGACTTCTATTTGGCTATGCGTTCGGCCAGCGAGACTGAAGGAACTCCGGTAGCGATAACTGCTCGGCAACTTGAGTCTCTTGTTAGGGTGGCTGAGGCGAGGACTCGCGTAGCCCTTAGGAAAGAAGTTCTCGCCGAGGACGCTGAGACGGCGATTGCTATTATGAAACGGTCCCTTGAAGAGGTTGGAATCGACATTTCGTCTAGCAAATTCGACATAGACCTCATCATGACTGGTAAACCTAAGAGTCTCAGGGACAAGTTGTCGGTTGTGTTGGGTACGGTGGTTGAGATGGAGAAGGAGACCGGGATGGTGGAGAAGTCGGCGCTCCTGGAAAAACTTGAGACTGAACGTGAAATTTCGAGTGGGGAGGCGGAGAGGCTTATAGGACAGTTGGTGAAGGAGGGAACGCTGTACTCGCCTAGGGAGGGCTACCTCAAGAAGACCTAGCCAAAAGGGTGCAAGCCTTGAGAATTGAAGACCTTAATCAAACGCGCAAGAAATCAGCGATCAATCTTACGACTTTTCTCGCTTCCACCCCCTCCGGGTCCTTTGCAGCATTAAAGACCATGATGGCCATGCCGCACAGCCTTCCGCTCCTAACTAGGCCTTGAAGTGTTTCCTGAAATTCACGCATTGAAAGGCCGTCTCCCACGGGTAAGGATTGGGCTGACATCTCGGTTTCATCGAAGATATCCAAATACACGTGCACATACACGTTACTGCACCTTGGTTCCAGATCATGAAGGGTTTTCGACACTAACCTCACGGATTTTTTCCCTTGTGTGAACCCTAACATTAGATTCCGCTAGGGACCATCTCCTCCACAGCATCCAGTTCGCGTGTCCCGTACAGGACAATGTTTTCTTCAAGAAGCAAGGGAGAACGACCAAACATTTCCACAAGCTCTTTTGGTCCCCTCCCAGCGGTGATAGCGACATCCATGCCGCCGATGAGACCTGAAGGTGTTGTCTCCGGAGTGTTAAAGTCTCCATGGGCATCCATGTAGATAAGTCCAATTCTTGAGCCTAGGGCTCTTTGGAAACCTTCGATTATTCCCATGAGAACGCTGTCTTCTCCCCTATGATGAGAGGAAAATATCCTCTATCCAGCGTGCTGTGAACCATTGTCGCCAAAGATTTGCATACTGCCTCGACCTGCTCCGGATTTAGAAGCTTCGGGTTGCCGCCGTCTCGAGGGGGCAGCCTTACCTCTACGTCGCCGTAGTCCACCACTTCGCTAACAACTTTCTTCAACTCATCAACTAACCCGGCGTCCCGAAAGGCTCGTGCGCCTTCGTCTACGCCGGGACCCATCCAGCCAACGTTGTACGGAACGCCGATGAGGCCAACCTTTGATATCCTTGACATCAATGCCTTCCTTCCTTAAGAAACATATCCATCAGGCAATGCTCTTTAAATCGTTTTAGCAATATATCTGTGACCTAGCCTTGAGAATCGAAGAACTTTCGATACCAGAATCCGTAAAGCAAGTCATAATCACTTCAGGAATCACAGAGCTTTATCCTCCCCAAGAGGAAGCCATACGAGCAGGAGCCCTAGAAGAAAAAAACCTTGTCTTGGCGAGTCCCACCGCCTCAGGAAAAACCCTCATCGCCGAACTTTGCGCCCTAAAACACGTGTTAGAACGAGACGGAAAAGTTCTCTATCTGACTCCCCTACGGGCCCTAGCCAGCGAAAAATACGAGGAGTTCAGGAAATACACAGTCATTAGGAAAAGGAATAGAAGAAGAGTCAGCGTTGGAATAAGCACTGGCGATTATGACAGCAGCGATTCATGGTTAGAGAGATATGACATAATCATCACAACCAATGAAAAATGCGATTCGCTCCTAAGGCACAGAGCGCGCTGGGTAAACGAGATATCCCTTGTGGTCGCTGACGAGGTGCATCTACTAAACGACGCTGAACGTGGACCAACCTTGGAAGTCGTCCTCGCCAGACTCATGCAAGTAAACCCGAATGCCCAACTCCTAGCCTTAAGCGCAACAGTGAAAAACGCTGAGGAAGCCGCTGATTGGCTAAAGGCAGATTACATAACAACAGAATGGAGACCCGTCGTCCTCAAGGAGGGCGTCCTCCTACACGACGAATTTCACTTCAAAGATGGAGGAGCCCAAAAAATAGAGAAACCCACAAAAAACCCAGCCATGAACCTTGCTCTACACATTGTAAAATCCGGGGGACAAGCCCTCATCTTCGCAGGAACACGAAAAAACTCGGTGAGCCTAGCTAAAAGGGCAGCAACGGACATGAGAACCATCATATCCAAGCCCATGAAACGTTCCCTAACAAGAATCGCCGAAGAGATTCTCGCAACCGGCGAGAGAACAAGACTCAGCGAACTCCTAGCCGAACTTATCAGTCAGGGAACAGCCTTTCACCACGCTGGATTAGGCGGCGGCCACAGAAGAACAATCGAAGACGCCTTCAGAGAAGGAAAAATCAAGATTTTGACAGCCACCCCCACCCTGGCCTTCGGAGTAAACCTTCCAGCAAGAATGGTGATTATCCACGATTACAGGCGTTACGAGCCAGGATACGGCTACTACCCCATAACGGTGCTTGAGTATAAACAGATGGCGGGGCGCGCTGGAAGGCCCCGTTACGACAAGATTGGGGAAGCCTTACTTATCGCTAAGACGGAGGACGAACGCGACTATCTGATGGAAAGCTACGTCCTTTCCGAGCCTGAGAGGATATGGTCGAAGCTGGCGGTGGAGCGAATCCTTCGATCCCACGTTTTGGCCACCATTGCAGCAGACTTCGCCCACACCGAACAGGGGATATACGACTTTTTTGGCAGAACCTTCTACGCTTATCAGTATGACCCCAGAGCCATGAAAGGAGTCATCACAAAAATTTTGAAATTCCTCTACAAAGAGAAGATGATCGAAGTTAACGGCGAAAACGTTTACGCCACTAGGTTTGGAAGAAGGGTCTCTGAGCTCTACATTGATCCCATTTCAGCTGTCATAATTCGAGAAGCCCTTCTAAATCGCGCACCAAAACTCACGGACATGAGTTTCCTCCACATGGTTGCCCACACCCCAGACATGTTTCCAAAGCTTCGCCCCTACTCAAGAGAAATCGACAACCTCGCCTTATTCGTTGATGAACATCGAGAAGAGTTCATGTTTGACGTGCCAGACGAATGGGAGGACAGAATCGCCTACGAAGAGTTTCTGGGAGAAGCCAAGCTGGCCTGGGTGATGGACGCTTGGATAGAAGAAACGACAGAAGACGAAACTATAGAGAAATTTCGAGTCCAGCCTGGCGACCTCTACAGACTCATCCAAACCACAAGATGGCTCCTTTACTCCTCGTATGAACTAGCCTCCCTTTTCGGCCACAAAGACCTCCTCCCACACCTCGCAGAACTCATGGAAAGAACCGAAAATGGAGTGAAGGCTGAACTGTTGCCTCTTGTAAGGCTAGAGGGAATCGGAAGGGTGCGGGCACGCACACTATACAACTCAGGCCTAAAAACCGTCAAAGACCTCAAAGAAGCCCCCCTCAATAAATTAGTCAGCCTACCCCTCATTGGACCCAAACTCGCCAAGAAGATAAAGGAGCAAGTGGGCGGGTTTGTCAAATCCGAAGAGTGGAAGAAGCTGAAGAAAAAGAAAACTTTGGAGCAAAGAGCCCTAACCCAGTACTAGTCAGCTAGCCCTCTAGCCCTCCTTTCTTGTTTCGTCTTTTTGACGACCAGCCCAACTTGTTTTGTGGCGGTACCTAAGTAGTTTCTTGGATTTAACGCCTCATCAATTTCCTTTTCGCTCAACATTTTCTGTACGGTATCGTCTTCGACGAGAACCTCTTTAAAGGGGCGTTTTTCAACATCGCTTTTTATGGCCAGGCCTCGAATGAGCTCATGGGCTTTTTGACGATTCATACCCTTTCTCGCCAACGCTAGCATGACCGCCTCCGACATCATTCGTCCCTGCGTTAGCTTCATGTTCTTCAGCATCCTTTTTTCGTTAACCTGCAAACCCGTCAAAACGTTTGTCATCAAGACTAAAATGTAGTCGGTGAGGATGCATGCTTCGGGTATTATGAATCGTTCAGCAGAAGACTGCGTCAAGTCTCGTTCATGCCATGTTGGAATGTTTTCCAGAGCTGGCATGACAAAGCTCCTCATGACCTTCGCCAGTCCGGAAATCCTTTCGCAGATTATGGGATTGCGTTTGTGGGGCATGGTTGAGCTGCCAACTTGTTTCTCCTTCTCGAAGGGCTCGAAAACCTCTCCTATTTCCGGTCTCTGCAGTTCTCGAATTTCGGTGGCTATATTATCCAGCGTAGATGCGATCATGGCGAAAAGGCATATGAGTTCTGCGTAACGATCCCTTTGTACAATCTGCGTAGAAATATCGGCTGGCTTGACGCCCAGCCTTTCCATAACAAGCTCCTGTATCTTCAACGCCTGTGGGCCGAAACCAGCTTGGGTTCCGACAGCGCCGCTCATCTTCCCCACCAAAAGGCGCTCGCCACACTCGTGGAGGCGTTGGACGTGTCTAGCGATTTCCCTCGTCCAAACAGCGAACTTGAAGCCCAGTGTGGTTGGTAGGGCGTGCTGGCCGTGGGTTCTACCCATCATCATGGTTTTCTTGTATCGTTCAGCTCCCTGGACCAGAACTCTTTCCAAACCATCCAGTCTTTGTTCAATCAGTTTCAGAGCCTCTTTCAGCTGAAGAGCCGTTGCCGTGTCCAAAATGTCAGAGCTTGTGGCTCCAAGGTGAACGTAGGCTCCGCTTGAACCACAAACTTCGGCTAGTGCTTGAACCAGAGCCATCACATCATGCTTGATTTCCCGCTCGATTTCCTTCACGCGACTCAGCTTAACATGCTTTGTCGAAGCCATCTCTATGATTTTTTCGGCGTCCTTTCGCGGAATCCCTCCCACTTGGCTATGCGCCCAAGCTAGGGCGGCTTCCACCTCCAGCATCAGTTGAAGCCTGTTCTCTTCGTCAAAAATTCTCCTCATTTCAGGCGTTCCGTAGCGGCCTGTATCGATTGGAAGAATGGACAATACTGCTCTCCTCCGGAAATGATAGATAAGAATAGGTTAAAGATTAAACTTTGGTGCTACGGTGGCAATGCAAACATTCGCACCCGGAGAAAGCTATCAGTTGGTGATGGTGACATACTCACGCCTCTAAAATACTCTAAAATCATTCACCAAAACATCCTAAACTCTGAACTAAAAACGATTGAGAATGCCTGTCACTTTTCAAATATGGTAAATTGAAAACATTCAATGAAACGGTTTTAGAATTTCTCAAAAAGTCAGCACTCTTTAACTCCATCACCAATAGAAGAAATTTCTAGGTCCGAACCGTGGAAGACAACACTCCCCTCCACATCTCCTCTTTTTGATGTACTGACTGAATACTAGGATGGAAACGTAGAGCAACACCGATGATAATATAAATCTTATGAACATGAGTAGTATGAGGTGATTTTATTGAGAAAGAGTATCCTGCACATGCATTTAAATGAGACAAAGTATTGTTTCGTTTGCGGTCCAGACAACCCCAAAGGTTTGAAATTAGAACCTTATGTCGAGGACGAAAATGCGGTTGTTGCCTCCTACATTGCTCCTGACCATCTCTGTGGCTTCAAAGGTATTGTACATGGTGGGATGCATTGTGCTCTGCTGGACTGCATAAGTTTGTGGACCTTTTTCGCCCTTAGAAAAAAACCTGCGGTTTCAACTGAATTTAGTGTAAAATTATTAAAGCCTGTGTTTGTGGGGGAAGAATTTTACCTTCGTGGCGAGATAATGTCAGAGAAAGATGATGTTGTCATTGTGAAAGCTGAGATAAGAAACAGTCGGAAAGAGTTGTGCACAGTTTCTGAAATAAAGTTAAGGGTTTTGTCTGAAGAGTTATTGAAAAAGTTCACGGGTAAAAAGGAATAAGCACAGATCACTCTTAACAGACAATCAAAGAACCAGTGAAATGCGTGTACTCAAAGTAATAGTCTTCATTGAAATATGAATACCTAGCCATAAATGAAAGAGAAATTTCTATTCCCTTCTACTATTTAAAGTCGCTATAGACGTTTCCTTAAACTTACACTGTAGTCTATAAGAGACGGGTTCGTCTGCGTTCATCGGTTCGGAGTCCGGAATTCTCCGGAGAGAATTCTCTGCGTGGATTTCTCTGGTAGAACTTTATGGCTTACCTCCTAGGCCCAGTTAAGCTTATGATTACGGAAAATGCCTTAGCCATCTTGAAACCAACTAGTTCTCCGACTATAGAAATTAGGAAACTGGTTCCATCTGTTATAGAGAATAGAATTTTGAAGAAACATCAGTCTTAAAGGGCTTCATGTATAGAAGTAACAAGTTTTAAGTTCTCAAAAGAAAGATAAGTAAAAAATGGTGTTGCTTGAAAGGCTACTCCTTCAGCGATACCAAATAAAATTAAGAGGAGGTGATAATGCATGGTAAGGTTTGTTACTATAACTAGGTGGACACCCCAAACAGCTCGAGCATTAGATGAAAGATGGAATACGGTAATCACGGGTAAGGCACCGAAAGCCGTCCTGGATGCCTTTGCCAAGGTTAAAGTTATTGCACTTGAAATTTCAATGGGGAATAATTTGTCTGTCTTGGTGTACGAGATAGAAGAAAAGGACCTCGTTGAGGCTAATATAGTTGGACGATATCTGAAAGACGTGTGCACAATGGAGACTTATCCAACAATTGCTTTTGAAGATTTTTTGAAAGTGAGGGAAGCACTTCCAATGGAAAAGATTCCCAAGCCAGAACAATGGACAAAATAGGTAGATGCTTCAACAATCACGGTTGAAAAGAACTCTCCTATCAGCATTTCCCTCTTTTACAGCGGGTTGCCCCCACATTCACATCAAAAGAAACATTAAAACAAACGTCTCCCTTTAACACCTATTCCCTACCAGAACCACCGCCTGTCCGACGGAGACCCGTGACTATGGGCGCAATAGCAGCCGCTGTGAACAAGAGGGGAGAAAACGCCGTTCCCAAAGCAATTGCCATGCTCAAAGAGTTGACACACAGGGGAGTTGACGCCCACGGAGTTGCTACGCCAACCTCAGCCGTAACCGCTAAATCAATTGAGGAGATAGCTGTCCAAAACATTAGCTCCAGCGTTGCCTTGGGTCACAACCTCTCCTGCATTCTCCCAAGAGATCGACCACAGCCAGTTCAGGGAAAGGGTTTCACACTTGCGTTTGAGGGTAGGTTGTTCCCCTCAACCAGCTTACCCGACGTTGACGAAGTTATGGAAAGGCTTGGGCTTAATCCCCAGAGAAATGCTGGCCAGGTTATTGAGAGGCTTGAGGGATCGTACGCCTTCGCTATAGCTTGCCCAAATCAGATAATTGCTGGCCGAGACACCTTAGGAACAATTCCTCTTTATTATGGCGAAAACGAAACAACGTGCGCGATTGCGTCTGAACGCAAAGCTTTGTGGAAGCTTGGGATAAAGAATGCAAAGTCTTTTCCCCCGGGACACTTAGCGGTAGTCAACGGTCAGGGCTTTTCCCTTAAACCAGTCAAAACCATAGCGCAGCCTCCCCGAGAAGACGTGGACATAGAGACCGTGGCTAAGCGCCTCCAAACCCTTCTGCTAGAATCAACAAGGAAGAGGGTTTCAGACCTAGAGAACGTTGCAGTAGCCTTTTCAGGAGGCCTCGACAGCAGCCTCATCGCCGTCTTAGCCGAAAAGTGTGGAATAAACGTTCAACTTATTTCGGTTGGCTTAGAAAATCAGCTTGAGGTTAAATTTGCGGAAACCGCTGCTGAGAAGTTAAAATTGCCTCTTCACATTCAGATATACACGGTTAAAGATGTTGAAAAAGTTCTTCCAAGGGTTTTGTGGTTGATTGAGGAGCCGAACCCAATCAAAGCCAGCATCGCCATCCCATTTTATTGGACGGCTGAAAACGCTTCGAAACTTGGATACAATGTTCTTTTGGCTGGACATGGAGCCGACGAACTTTTTGGGGGCTACCAAAGGTATCTTAAAGAATACGAACAGTCTGGTGTTGAGGCTGTGCAGAAAGCCACGTACCGCGACATGGCGATGTCTCACGAGAAAAACTTTCAAAGAGACAACCAAGCCTGCTCCTTCCATAAGGTGGAACTGCGGCTTCCCTTCGTGGATCGCGATGTCGTACAATTCTCATTAAGCTTGCCCCCAAGCTTGAAGATCGAGTCTGCCAAGGACCGCCTCCGAAAGAGAGTGCTGCGTCAGGTGGCTCAAAACCTTGGCATGCCTCTGTTTATTGTTAACAAAACCAAGAAGGCGGTTCAATACGCAACCGGGGTGAACAAAGCCATTCAAAGATTAGCGAAGAAGAAAGAATTAACCTCACGGGAGTATGTTGAAAAAGTTTTCCAAAGGGTGTATCCTGCATTGGAAGTTTCAAAATGAAAAAAACAGCCGTGGTGTTTACGCCTAAGTATCTGAACCATAAAACCGGGATTGGTCACCCTGAATCGCCAGCTAGGCTGAGGATGACCATGAAGGAACTTAAAAGAAGCGGCCTTCTCGAAACAGGAAAATGTTCGCTCGTTGAGCCAGAGGCCGCCAGCATCGAAGAATTGAAGTTCATCCACGAATCCGATTACATCCAGCTTGTTAGGCGCGTTTGCGCGTCTGGCGGTGGGCTTCTCGACCTCGGCGACACTGTTATTTCTCCTGAAAGCTTTGAAGTAGCCCTTTTCGCTGCTGGAGGAGCCTTGAAAGCTGTGGAACTCGTCATGGCTGGAAAGTTTCAAAACGCCTTCGCCCTTGTTAGGCCCCCTGGGCATCACGCTGGCCCATACTACGCCCTGGGCTTCTGCATCTTCAACAACGTCGCCATAGCCACAGCCCATCTCCTTCGCAATTTCAACCTTGACCATGTCTTGATCTTGGACGTAGATGCTCATCATGGGAATGGAACACAAGAGATTTTTTATGAGGATGACAGGGTTCTTTACATAAGCTTGCATCAGGATCCCACAGATTTTCCTGGAACCGGCTTTGCCGATGAAGTTGGCGAGGGGAAGGGATTGGGGTACACGGTGAACGTTCCCTTCCCCTTTCGGATCGACGACAGAACATACCTTGAAGCCTTCAACCAGATCGTGGTTCCCATAGTCCAGCAGTATAAACCGCAATTCATTGTAGTTTCTACGGGTTTTGACAACCATTACTCTGATCCTGTTGCAAGCCTTTCTCTGTCCGCCTTAAGCTACGTTGAAACCTTCGGGAAAGTCTTGGAATTAGCGTCTAAGTTTTGCATGGGAAGGTTGGTGGCCGTTTTAGAAGGAGGATACAGCCGAAGTTTTCTTGGGAGGATGGCGGTTGCAGTGATCGCGAAAATGGCTGGAGTTCCGTATCCTATAAAAGACAAACAGCCGGTAGCAGGTCCTAAAATACAGAAGTGGGCTAAAAAAATAATAGAAGAGGTGAAGAGCATCCAATCCTCGTTTTGGGACCTATAATCCATTTTTCATAAAATAACATATGCAACGAGAGAAACGAGGATTATTTTCGTTTCGTGGAATTGAAAGATGATGAGGTTACTCGATGACTTCGATGGCGTTTTCTGGACATTGCACTTCGCATGCTCTGCAAACGAGGCATTCATCGTTGTTTATGACAACGGATTTTTCGTCTTTAACCTCGAAGACTTCAACAGGGCATGTGTCGACGCATGTTCCGCATCCGGTACATTTTTCAATGTCAACTTTAACTTCTACCATGGAAGGGTCAGCTCCATTTTTAGATTTTAATGAAGTGCTCCCTTTAACATAAAAAAGTTTTGTATCTATCGAATTTCTTCCCTAAGCCTCAATAGAACTTCGTCGATCGTTGTCTTCGCCCTTTCTCTCCTTCGATGATATTCTTGGAGAAGTTTGAGGTGTGCTCCCTTGGATATCTCTCCGCGTCTATATCTGGCTTCAACTCTCCGAATGTCCATTTCCACTCCTTCAAGCGTTGTTTCAGCGACCTCGATCTGCCTCATTATGTTGGCGTACCTCCCGCCACCTGCCCTTATTTTTTCACGAAGATTTGTTAAATCTCGAGAAAGCACGGAAAGTCGACCTTCCAGCATTTTTTTCCGCACCTTATATCGGCTTCTGGGAATCCTTCCCTTCCGCAACTGATTTTCCATAGACTCAAGTTCTAGGAGAATCCTTGTTTTTCCTTCATACGCTTCAACGAAGCTTCTAAGATCCTCTGGTGGAACAAGGACCATTGGAACTGGGGGAGGTTTGGGAGCTCGCCAGAGGAAGGCTATCGCGCACGCAATGATGAATAAGATTCCCATCCACAGGGTGGGGTAGAAAGATGCCCAAAATACGAGGTATTCATAAGTAAGGTTGAAATTGAGATCGTGGAATGGAGTGACGTTGGAGAAAGTAAAGGTTATGGTTTCTTGAAGGACGCTTTTTTTGACGCTACGCGGTTGATGGTTGGAGGATTGAAACTCGGCACCATCAGGTAGAATTATGGTTACAGTTAATTCTTTTATCGTCCAATCAAATACTTTAAAGAGGGTTAAAGTCAAATTATAGTCGCGCCAATTTTGCTGTTTGATATATTTATTCCATGGAAGACGATAAGCCACAGTAAATTTTATTGCGTTATTTTTTTCTAAATCGGTTCTGAAATATATTGTTGCATTTGGGTATGTGTTCGCATTTCCTTCTTTTAAATCTGCTGAAATGCTGCCCATCTCGTCCCGCGCAGAAATGTCGTAGGCACCTTTGGGCAAGCTGACTTTAGTATAATTCATGCTGAATCCTTTGTTGGTTATGTGATAGAAGTCGGATAGGTGTATTCCTCCCCACTGATCTAGTTTTATCTCTCGCTTTGTCTCGTTGACGTTAATCAAAGGAAACGTATACGCCATCGTGCTGAACTGTAACAAAGCTGGCTCACACTGAAAGCCTGTCAGATTGAAAGCTGCGTGTTCCAGGACCTGACGATCATCAAGCGTGGTTGGGTTGAAATCAGGTTTTTTCTCTTCAAAGGGGTTGAGTATGCAGTTTGCGTTAGGCGGCAAAATTACCGTCACGTTACATAGAGAGGCGTTTTGGGCTAGGCTGGGATACATAGGAAAGTCAAGGTTAAACAAGGCTTCAGTTTCAGAGGATACGAGGTTGGAGAAGACAAAAATTACGGTAAGGTTAGGTTCTGGAAAGACCACATTTACTCCATAGAAGTCTATGCGCCCCCCTAATCCAACGTCAAGCTCCACCTCGAAGCGTTTATCAGGGTTTGAGGCATCGTAGGCGAAGCAGTAGTCGAGGTTAGCGCCATATTTGAAGGGAAAGCCTATCGAAAAATTTTGTAGCGAGACTGTATTTGCGTTTTTTGGGGATAGTTTAAGGGTGTCATTGATAATGACTAATCCATAATGAATCTTTACCGTATGAAATACTTGGTCTACTTGAACATCTGCAGACGAGGAACTTGTTTTGGCGTTGATAACCAGCGCGTTAACATAGGTAGTGGCGAGAGCAAAGAATAGGAGAGAGAATGTAAGCAAGAGCAATGCCATGGACGCCCTCTTCAAGTTAGACACCACGCATGTACGCTGAGTTCCGTCGTTTACTTGCGTAATTATCATCAATTATCTTTATTTACTTTTAGAAAAATTTGTCAGTCTCTTATCCTTTAACTCAACGTATGGACCTACTCTCCGAGTCAAGTTTGCTCCAATGACCCGTTCCAGGTTGGCAGCGTACCGGATTTTGATGCTCTTCCGTGCTTCGATTATTTTTTTCGCTGCTACTGGTCCGATTTGGGGGATTTGGACGATTTCATGGTATGTGGCGGTGTTTAGGTCTATTGGGAATAGGTCTGGGTTCATTTTGGCGAAGGCCAACTTTGGGTCAACGTTTGGTAGAAATCCTTTGTCATCAACTATCTGGGCGAAGGAGTCGGCTGTGAATCCGTAGTCTCTTATTAGGAAGGAGGATTGGTATAGCCTGTACTCCCTAGAAGGAGGACACGCAGACCGCCTTTCCAGCGGCGTTTTTGGCACAGGCTCAAAGCCACTGTAGTAAACCCTTTTCAAACCAAGCTTCTTGTAAAGCCACTCGGTGGTTTGGATGTGCTGCCAGTCATTGTCCTCCGCAGCGCCGACGATCATCTGGGTGTCGACGCCAGCCCCAGCAAAGCCAAATTTCGGTTTAGTCGTTTCGGTTTTTGCCCCTCGAACCTCTCTTACAATCCATTCTAAACGTTTGAGAACAGACTCCTCGAAACCCCCCTTGTCCGGACAGAGTTCACTGAAAACCTCTTTATTGGGGGCCTCAAGATTCACCCCAACACGGTCTGCCAGTTCTATGACCTCACGGATGTAATGTTGACCCACATCAGGCATCAGCCTCAGATGAACGTATCCAGTGTATCCTGTGTTCCTGAGGGCGCGAACGGTCTCCAACTGCCTTTCAGTAACAAAATCAGAATCCTTAAAAACCGAGGAACTTAGGAAGAAACCCATTATTTTTCCCTCTTCCCAAAGATTCTTTGTTATTTCAGCCAGTTTTCTGGGCTCCCATGTCATTCGTGGACACTTTCGACCAGCTCTGAAAGCGCAGTAGGCGCATTCGTTTCTGCAGCGACTGGTGAGAAGAGTTTTTAACAGAGGGACACATTTTCCACGCGCAGCGGCTTCATAAATGGGCACCACGCTTCGGTCCCAGCGAGCGCTTAACCTCAAAAAATGCAATTTATCTGTCTTTTTTATGGTTCTAGACACTTCATCAACCGTCAATAGTCAGTGGCTTGAACTGAAAAATATTCTTTTTCAATAGTTAAATGATAATATTGTAATATTATCATTGAAAGTTTGACAGGGCTTCTAGGTGGATTGGAACTAGAGTTCCCCTTGTTTGAGATAATAGTCGTCTTCCTTTTTCGATCC
This sequence comes from Candidatus Bathyarchaeota archaeon BA2, assembly GCA_001399795.1. Classification (GTDB taxonomy): domain Archaea; phylum Thermoproteota; class Bathyarchaeia; order Bathyarchaeales; family Bathyarchaeaceae; genus BA2. The sequence continues at coordinate 25,099 of LIHK01000006.1, forward strand.
GAAGCTTCTGACGCCTTTCTCTTTCAGCTGTTTCCTAAGCCTTTTAGCGTAGTCGTTGCTGATTTCTCTCCTCTTCTCAAGATAGCCAATTATTTCTTCTGCTTGTTGCTCGTTGTCGCATCTACGAATGAAATCGATTACGTCCGGCATGTAATTAGCAAACTTCTTACAAGACGCCTTCTCTCCGGTTGGAAGATCGGATCGAACCGAAGTTATCGTTATTCCGTATTCTTTGCCCTCCATTTCCTGAGCTAAGTGTGGAAACATTTTCCTGAACTTTTCTTTGTCCATCTCCATTTTGTCTGGTACACTCCACACCGCTTGCATCGCTTGGTTGAGACCATTGTTTCTGCGTGTTCAATTTCTTCTATGAGGCAAGGGCTATTTAAGTTGACCGAAAATGAGGTTTATCTATGTTGGCACAAACTTTTGAAGCGATTTCTTCCTGAGAACTTTCTGAAGCTGAGGGCGGCTCAAACCAGTTACAGCATCCCCATATATTTCACATCTTTCTAACCGACCCCTTTTCTCAGGGTCTCGAACTACAACTTCCGCCTCGTAGCCGGAGGAGAGAACGAGATGGATGTGAAACGATGACTCTTTTTTGCCTCGTTTAGTCACCGAGCGCCACTCAGAACCAGTAATTCTGTACTCGTTTTTTTGAAGCTGACCAAGCACGGATTTTGGGTTCTGAGAAAATGCGAGGATGTCTATGTCGCTGTTTTGATGAGCTGTTCCTCTCCAAACGCTTCCAACAAGCCTTGGATTGAATTCCTTCAGCGACTCCATTATCTGGAGGGCTTCTTTCCGCATTTGGAAAAGCCGTTCTCTCCTTGAAGAACCCTCATTTTCTTCAGCGATTTTGTCAAGTTCCTCCGCAACCTCAAGGTTGCTTGGAAGAACTCGAACTCCCAGCGTTTTTGCTGCTCGTTTCTTCGCTTGCTTATATTCCTTCTCTTGTGATGTATAGAGCAGAATGGCGGTTTCTCGGGCAACTCGCTTCTTTAAACCAGTTAGCCTGTTGGCTTCCAAGATTTTTCCCTAAAGTAGATGTAATCGTAAGAGAACTTGATTGTTGCTATGCGGCGATTGCTGGTTGAAGGAGGAGCTTTGACTTTCGGATACCTACGTGGCGCAGAGGGGCTATTTTTTTAGCTTCATTGTAGATGTCGGAAGCGATTTTTCCTAAGACAATCTCTTGAGCGAATTGGTCGAAGGTAAGGGCACCCGCTTTTTCTTCAACAATTTTTTTCATGACGGCGCGTATTGAGTGTTCTTGGGAGGTCTTAATGCGCCAAAGGGTGAAAACGCAAACGGCCAGTCTCAGCTTGTAGCCATCCGTTGTCGTGGCGTTGAAGATTCCGTCTACTCGTGTTGTTCTTCTTCGAACTAGGCTTCTAAGATAGTCTCGGGAGTATTCATGTCCCTTAAAGATTGTGCGAGCAGTTTTGTCCTCAACCTCTGTGACCGCAAAAAACATTTTCAGATATTGATGTGCAAAGTCGTTGGTGAGCTCGTAAAGTGTTGAGTCCACAATCCTCCCAACAATTTTTGAGGGGTCATCAGCAGGCAAGGCTCCTAACTCAACTCCGCCGAAGTATGGTGGAGACATTACCGTGTACCAATCCTTGCCACGCCACTTATCCTTGTGTCTTCTTTTCTTCTTTGACACTGCAGTCCCTCGTTGCGACTGAGAGATTTCGCATGAAAGTATTAAAAGCTTAGTGTTCTAGAAGGTTATTTGAGCCTTTCAATTCCGTCCATTAATGGTCTTAAAGCTTCAGGGATTATGACGGAACCATCCTTTTGTTGATTTTGCTCCAGAATAGCTATTATGGTTCGGCTGGTTGCGAGGGCGGTGTTGTTTAAAGTGTGTACGAAACCGGCTGGAGCTTGCCCTTCTTTTTCTCTGTACCTTATGTTCAGTCTTCTTGCTTGGTAGTCTGTGCAGTTGGAGTTGGAACCAGCTTCTCTGTAGGTGCCGTCAGCCATCCAAATTTCTATGTCGTATTTTTTCGCCGCTATTATCCCGATGTCTCCGGTGCAGACGTTGACAACCCTGAAGTGGAGTCCCAAGCTTTGGTAGAGGTCTTCAGAGTTTTTCTGCAGTTCTTCGTGGAATTTCCATGAGTCTTCTGGTAGGCAGAAGATGAATTGTTCAATTTTGTTGAACTGATGCGCTCTGAACAAGCCTTTTGTGTATTTGCCGTGGGCGCCGACTTCTTTTCTGAAGCAGGGGCTGACCCCGACGAATTTTATTGGTAAATCTTTTTTGTTAATTATTTCGTTCATGTAGGTTGCGGCCATGGGGTGTTCGCTTGTTGCTATTAGGTATAGGTCTTCGCCTTCTAGTTTGTAGAGTTGGTCTCCGAAGAATTCTAGGTCTGTTACGCCTAGGTAGGGTTTCTTGCCCATCATGAAGGGGGGTTCTATCAGCGTATAACCTCTCCTTCTGAGAAAGTCTATAGTGTAGGTCATTATTGCGTAGTCTAGTCTGGCTAGGTCTCCTTTCAGATAGTAGAAGCCGTGACCAGCGATTTTGGCGGCCCTATCAAGGTCTATCAAACCCAGATTTAAAGCGATTTCCGCATGGTTTTTTGGTTTAAAATCAAACTTTGGTGGCTTGCCTACAACTTTTTCAACGACGTTTTCGCTTTCGTCTTTGCCGAAGGGAACTGACTCGTGGAGAATGTTGGGAAGTCTCATCAGAATGCGGTCTGCCTTCTCCTTGTATTCTTCTGCTTGCTTTTCCAGTTTCGCTATGTTTTGCGGTATCTTTTTTGCTTCTTCAAGTTGTTTGCTGGCGTCTTCGCCTTTTTTCTTTAGCTTTGCAATTTCAATGGTTACTACCTTTCTTTTGTGTCTTAGCTTGTTTACTTTTGTTAATAATTGTCTCCATTGCTTGTCGTATTTGATTAGGTCATCTAGCATTTTGAGTTTTTCGTTGTCTCCTCTTTTCTTTAGGTCTTTTCTAACGATTTCTGGGCGTTCTCTAATCAGCTTTATGTCTAACATCCAACGTAGCCTCTGAACTGTTAACCTTTAGGGTTTTTACATAAAATCGAATATTTAACATATATGACGAAACTAGACTTGGATGTCTCTACTTCTATCCGATGTAGCTTCTATACAGTGCCTCAACATTATTTGTTGCACAAACGGCACAAAAACTGGAACACCTAGTCCAAGAAATAGTTGATTTGTCGGACAAAAAGAAAATTTTATTGTCAGACAAAACTGTTTAGTTATCTTCCTTTTTTTATATCTGTAGGGCGCTTCTATATATACTATCCAACATTCTCAACGCAGTTGCGGTGCACCTTGAACTTCTTTGCGACTGAAAAAGCTTTTTCTGCAACGGAAACGCAGGATAAAAGGTCATCGATGGTGGCTATGAACGTCTCCAGTCTTGTTTCGCACTCTATTATTGTGAAAACTTTTGATCCTCTCTTCACTGTTTTGACGAACAGACCAGCCGGAACTTCTAGGTTGTCTGGAGAAACGGCTTTTGCCACGGCTTCCGCCTCCCTCTCGTTTTTGTAGGAAAGCGTTAGTTGTAACTCCTGTTTACGGAAAGGATGCTTGTTTGAAGAGGTCACATGCCCTCCCCCCTCTGGCTGAGAAGGATTGTCAAAGCACCCTATTAGTATTCTTTTTGCACCTCGTCAACATTTAGTTTCATGTCAAACTGGAAGTAGAGACCAGCCAACACCTCTTCTATTTTGATTTTTATAATTTTAAAAGACTTTTGTAGGAAAGCACTACTTAACTTTCAAGCTGCTTGCCTTCCAACTGTTTTTTGACAAGCTCGTCCACGAGTTTAATGAAAGATTCCACGTTTTTGATGGGCACTTGGGCTCCGGCAGCTATGTCGTGTCCTCCTCCCCTACCTGAGTGTTTTTCTGCTGCAACACGTAAGACTTCTCCAAGGTTCAGCCCTTTATTTATTAGGGGCTCTAACCCCCTTGCGGATACTTTAACCATGTCTTCGCCGGAGACCACTGAATAGGCAATGATAGGTTTTTCAAGTTTGGAAAGGGTTGTCGAGAGGATGGAGGAAACTGGACTAATAACATTCTCGTCTATGAAACCTTCTCCATGAACGACATAGATGCTGTTCAATTCTTCCATGCGTTCAGGTTTTTCGGTCACCCAGCTTAGATATTTGGTTATGGTTCGCCTATATTCCTCCATCACAGCGCTTGCTTCATCGAGACACTTCGCCCGGTCTCCCATGCAGATGGCTACGCCAAGACCAGCTTTATCCATTCGCCCTGTAGCGTTGAGCAAAACCGTAAACTCCCGAGCATCCCTAAGTGGAGTCCAAGGCTCTTCACGTGTAAGCGTGTAAACGTCCCCGACCAAATTGAATGCCACATCGCTTGGAAAATTCTTTGACACGAAGTAATCTGCTAGGGCGGAGAAAAGCTTCTTCTTCTCCTCTTCTGAAAGGTCTCTCAAAGCGCGCCACTTATCCTTGCGCTTCGGTTTGATTCCTAGACTTGCAAGAAATGCTAAACTTTTGTCTTCCTCTCCACTTATTCCCGGGATAAACGGATTTGTAGTGCGGGCTAGCGCCTGATGAATTGGACGTGTTTCCCTTCCGAAAAATAGGAGGTCAGTTTCAACTTTGAGATAACCCGCATTTACTGCATCCTCCACCATGTTTTCGTTGACCCCTCCCAATTTCCGTTGCTCATATTTATTTTGCAGATCTCCTAGGGCTCCCATCACAGCGAGGTAAGCCAAGTCTATGTTATTTTTATCTAGAGCCTTGGCAACTAGGTACGCCACTCCAGCCCCGCTAAGGTCACGGGACCCGTCGACTCCATGAAGGTGAGGATTTACTTGGATGAAATTCGAAGGAGTTTCACTGATGGACTGATGATGGTCAAGGATGATTACGCTATGGTTAGAGAGCTTTTCGCCAAGTAGGTCAAGGTAGCCGCTTCCAAAGTCGGTGAATATGGTTAGGGGAGACTTTTCCGCGGCTATTTCATCAACTACCTTCTCATCCACCCACTTTAACACTCTGATGCGAAAGTTTCCTCCCAACCTAAGCAGGGATTTTCCTATGATAGCCGCCGCTGCCAAGCCGTCTGCATCTATATGAGAAGCTATTTGAATAAAATCGCCCTTTTCAACATGCTTCAAGATGAGACTTGCCGCCTCGGAGGCGTCTTTCATAAGGGCGTCGATCTGTTCTTTTTTTACAGGCAAACCCTAACACCAAAACTAGATGAGGGAAGCTGCTTTAGCTTCGTACTTCCAGTCGGGTGGAAGCACACCTTTACGTTTATAGTATTTGCTGAGTTTGTGGATTTTAGCTTCGATAACCTGGAGAGCCCGTTTGTTGCCTAAATCCTTCTTGTTTTTATCCAGATGAACGCGAAGGCGCGCGGCTTTTCTTAGCAGTGTCTCAAAGTCCTCGGGAAGGGAGGGCGCCAACTCCGCTTCTTTCAAAATCCGAGAAATGGTTTTTCCAGTGATGGGTTTGGTTAAGGGGATGCCATGCTGGTCGCGTAAAATTGTCCCGATCTTGCTTGGTGGATGCCCCTCCTTCGCGAGCCTGATGACTAGGGCCTCTACTTCTTCAGGCGTGTACCTGCACCAAGTTGGCGGCCTTTTGGTGACCGGTCTTGTTTGGTGTGAATGCCCCTTTTTCTTCTTTGGCAATTTTTATCCCTCGAAAGCTCCTTAAGAGCGGGTAATGCTGATATTTAAAATCTCTGTTATAAGGTTATGTTTGAACAAAGCCCACGAATTTTATAAAAGATAAGTTATGACAACAGGAGTCTCAACGCGCGCTTGTATACCATTTAGCAAATTTACGTAGAGCTTCGGCGCGATGCGAATACTCGTTTTTCTCGATTGGGGTCATTTCTGCAAAGGTTCTTTTGTGACCGCCTGAAGGTTCAAATATAGGGTCGAAGCCGAAGCCTGAGCTTCCACATTCTTCCATGGAAATTTTTCCTTTTGCTTTGCCTTGAAAACATTTTGGCGTCTCCTTTGGACCGCTGAAGGCGACAGCAGATTGAAAGTAGGCATCTCGTTTGTCAACGTTTTCCATCAATTTTAGGATTCCTTTGGTTCCTATGGTTCTGTAAACGTAGGAGGAGTAAGGTCCGGGGAAACCATTCAATGCTTCGATGAATAGACCAGCATCCTCCACAAAGACTGGCAAACCACATTTTTTCACGGCATCTGTGGCGCCGGCTTTTGCGATGCTTTCTAGCTTGTCGTCTTGAATTTCAACAGCTTTTATTTTGAGCATAGCGACTGCAACCTTGTATTCAGCCAGTACACGGCGGGCCTCGTTGAATTTATGAATGTTGCATGTTACGAAAAAGACTAGCCTACCTCTCGGAAACATAGCGTCCCCTTCTCTCTATCTCCCGAATCTTTTCTAAAACATTTTTTGCCTCCTCTTCCCCCACGACCTCAACGTAACCTTCTATAACCGCTTCAAAACACTCCTTTGCATACTTGTAGTGGGTGCTTTGGAAAGCCCTCTTCATGAGATGCAAATCAACTCCCCTGTTCTCCAGTTCTGCGGACCTTTCACTCAGGCCGAAGTCAACGAAAACAATCTTGCCGTATGGCGTAAGAATCATGTTTGAAGTTGTGAGGTCTCCGTGGATGATTCCATGTTTGTGGAGGCGCCCAATCAGCCCGCCAATATGGCGACTTAAGCGAAGCCTCTCTTGTGGAGGAAGATCGTTTAGAACCTGTTTAACCTGCTTTCCCTCAACGAATTCCATGATAATGTTTGCCTCAGCTACGTCAACCATAAAAATTGTAGGCGTCGGAACCCCAGCTTCCTTTGCCTTGTGAATAACCTGAGGTTCATATATGGTTCTTTGGGACCGAATTTTTTCGTCTAGTTCCGGTATGCGATACTTTTTTGACAATCGTCGCTTCATTATTACCTTGCGGTTGTGCCACTCTTCCAAGTATAGGTTAGCTTCTGCACCCTTCTTGATAAGCATGGTTCAGCCCTCAACCCAAGGCGCGTAAACCTCGTCCAGTCGCCACTTCAACTTGACAAAGCTCTTCTCCACAGGAAGCGTTATTTTGCTTTTGTAGGCAAGAATCCCGGTCCAAGCGATCATGGCTCCGTTGTCTAGAGCATACTCCTTTGGAACCACACAGAACCGAGCGTTATGTTCCTCAGCGATCACGTTAAGCATTGACTGCAGCCTTTTGTTGGCTGCTACCCCTCCGGTTAACAGAACCTCCAGCTTCTCAGTGTGGGCTAGAGCTCTCTCCGTTACCTCGGTTAGCATGGAGAAAGCCACTTCTTGGAGGCTGAAGCAAAGATCTTCTAAGCTATGCTTTCTTTCATGAAGAATCTGCACAGCTGCTGTGAGAAGCCCGCTGAAGGACAGATCCATGCCCTTCACCGTGTAGGGAAGAGGAACGAAAGTTTTGCTTCGACTCGCCAATTCTTCCACCATGGCGCCGAAGGGCGCTCCCTTCCTTTGGCTCATACCAGCCTCCCTAGCGAAAACGTCGAGGCAGTTTCCTATGGCTATGTCCAAGGTTTCGCCGAAAACGCGGTATCTTCCAGCCTCAAAGGCAGAAATGATGGTGTTTCCTCCAGAAACGTAGAGAGTAACAGGGTCCACTGCTCCAGTTACAAGCTTGCCTATCTCGATGTGCGCGACGCAGTGGTTGACTCCTACCAATGGGACCCTAAGGTAGGAGGCTAAGGCTCGCGCTGCGGTTGCGCCAGTTCGGAGGCATGGTCCTAGTCCCGGTCCTTGAGAAAAAGCCACGATGCTTACGTCTTGAGGTTTTATTCCCGCCCTTTCGAAGGCTTCTGCTAAGACCTTTCCGGCAACTTCAGCATGATGTCTAGCAGCCTCCCTTGGGTGAATCCCTCCTTTCTCAGGCATGTAGGCGCTGTTCGCGTTAGAGAGAACCCTGCCGTCAAAAGAGAGAATTGCGACGCCGAAATCGTCTGCTGTGCTTTCTATGCCTAGGCAGTACATGGGTTAGTAGGGGTTGAAGGAAAATATATGTTGTGCGTTGCAGGTGTATTTCTTGCGTCCTGAGAGGCACGCTAACGCTTCAGAACAAGGTCACGGTGAGTGTGGCTGAACCTTGAACTGTGCCCACAGTAGCGATGATGGTGACCGTGCCTGAGGATACGCCAATAGCAAGTCCCCCCGGGGCTGACTATTGCCACTAATGGGTTAGAGCTTGTCCAAATGGCGGTGCCTGTAATATCAGCTGTGCTTCCATCAGAATAAGTCGCTGTTGCTGTGAACTGCTGGGTCTGACCTGCCGCTATAGAGGCACTGGCTGGGGACACTTCTATCGATTGAAGGGTGATAGAAGTGAAGTGGGCGGTGACATTCTTATCCGAGTCCATAGTGATCGTGGTCGGATTCGTGCTACCTGAGAGATCACCGCTCCAGTAGTCGAAAACATATCCAAGGGCGGGGACGGCGGTCACCGGCACCACCGTGCCCGATGGCAAACTGCCCCCAAGGGGAATTACCCACCCTGCCCCAGATGGGCTAACTGACGTAGTGAGTTGATAAAACTGTAACGGAGGCGTGAACGGCAACTCCTCTTTGCTCAACAAGAAGAAGGCTGTATCCGCATATGGCACTCCACTCATAAGCTCCTCAGGAACATGAGTTACCGCCACCTTAAACTCATATTTGCCGCAGATGATCTCACCTTGCTCATCAATAAGGTCATTGTTAAGGCCGATTATGCCAAGTTGTGAGCCAACAGAGAGACTATCGGCAATGCCTACTGCCAGGAGATTCACATTCACTGGTATTTCCGTTTGAGCAATGGCCGAGGCTACTGTTTTGAGCGGAAGATTATATCCTAGAGCGTAGCCGTCAAACTCCACGACCTTCCCCCAATATTGAGAGGGATCGCCAGTAACTGGGTTTAGTTCGCTGATATTCGCTACCTGCACTATATTCTCAACCAAGGTATCCACTATTAGCACAGGCTTAACGCGTATAACTATTTCCTGGGGGTTAATGGCGCTGAGTAGTCAAGATGAGTGAACACTTCGTCTGTTGGATAGAGAACCGTGCCTATAACTTGTCCTTCCCTCAACTGCCATGTTTTTCGTTCAGGGTCTATGGTTTCAAGTCTCGGCCCTTCCGCCTTAAATAGAAGCTCATTAGGGCTATCGGCAAGGATTCCAGCCCCGAAGGGCACTTTCACCTCAGAGTAATCCACTGTTGCCGTAGCCACGAGATAGTTGCCATCTATGCTTACTCTCTTGAAAGCAAACGATGTAGGATTGCTACAAATATCGCTAACTGTAGCAGCTACCGGCTCGGATGCCGTAATGCTCTCAGCGACAATTATCCCGCCAAATTCATCAACCATCCACTTAGGTCCAAAGTCTATCTCATCCATAGGCGTTTTGATTAAAGCGCCTTTAACTTCTCCGGCGGAGAAATAAAAGTGATATGTAGTCCCCTCGTAAACAACTGTGAACTCTGTAGGCAGGATGTCAAAATGGTCGGATAATACTAAGTAGAGGCTGTCCCGGGAATAGACCACATAGGGGAAGATGGGTAGGTCTTGGGGGAAATGAGGGATTGAAATGTAGTTAGTAAGTTGATCTGCGACTTCTTTCGGCATTGTGGCAATGAGACCTTCTACCTTAACTGGGGCCAAGTCTAGGCCTTGTTGCTTTGCCCCTTCTACAGATAAGTAATCCATTGTCAGCTTAGCAGAAGCGGAAACTTCTAAAGTGTTGGTAACAGCGTGATAAATACCAGTCACTCGATAAAATCCCGCTTCCATCTCAGCAATATCGCCACCTAGATTGAAGCCACCTCTACCGTCGATGAGTAGTCTTGGCGGGCTGGCTGTGACATACGCTTGTCCTGATACCTCTATAGTTTGCCCATCATAGGTAGATGGGTTACTGATAACCTCGGAGATGGAGTCAATTTGCGTGGCGGGCCGTGGGCCTTCCCCTTTCCATGGGACTATGGTGACAAGAACCACTGCAACTACAGCAATGATTACTAAAGGAATTAGAACTAAAGCCCATCGTTTCATGGTTAGCCCCCTTTCATTATACCACGCACATTAACTCTGGTTAGCTTTGCATATACGGTCATTGTTATTATAGAGGTGTGCACAATTTAATTTTTTGTTGTTCTGACTGCATTCCACATGCGGTGGACTCTATGCCTAGACAGTAGGACAAGTCTGAAGGACGCATTTGCAGCTTTTCCATTGAAATCAACTTTTACACGGCTCCAGAAGTTTGGTGAGAAGAATAAAGGTTTGGCATTTCGATACGCACATATACGCTAATTCGGGAAAGGGCATACATATTTTTATGTCTTAAATGTCTATTATTTATTGAGGATAATTTATTAAGTAGGATTTCAAGGAATCAATAGGAATCGATAGGTATGGCAAGACGCAACGACCTAGAACATAAAGCCCTCCACCTAATCGCCAACACCGGAAACCAAGGCGTGCTCCAATCCGAACTGTGGCGAAATTTGGACGCTAGCAGCAGGGAAGGCTCCAGAATAGCCATAAAACTGGAGAACAAGGGTTTGGTTCGTCGTGAACGTGAACTTTTCAGCGGAAGATGGACGTACAGACTCTACCCGAAGAGACAACCAGCATCCATCAACTCCATTGTCAATTGTCCCTGCCTAATGTGCCCAGATGATTCCCGATGCGGAGCCTGGAGCACCATTTCGCCCAACGACTGCGAAAAATTAACAGAATGGATTCTGATCCTTGTGCAGAGGGAAACGAACCCCTCGGGTGAAACCTAATCTTGCCGAAAGCATGGGTCAGAGAACGGAAAAGGGAGTATTATTATCAAAAAGCAAAGGAGGAAGAGTTCCGGTCACGCGCGGCTTACAAGCTCCTTCAAGCGGTGGAAAAACATCGATTCATCAGGCCCGGCGACGTAGTGGCGGATTTAGGCGCTGCTCCAGGCGGCTGGACTCAAGCTTCTCTAAGGATTGTGGGCAGCAAGGGCTTCGTGCTTGGGGTTGACCTCAAACGCATGGAGCCGATTGATCAGCCTAACGTTCGCACCATCATTGGCGACGTAACGGATTCTCAAACAACCCAAAATATCAAGGAGTTCTTGCCACGCTCAGCCGATGTCGTAATTTCAGATGCCTCGCCAAACGTGTCAGGCATTTGGGAGCTTGACCACGCCCGCCAAATCGACCTTGCAAGGCATTCTTTACGAGTCGCCACTTCTGTTCTTAAGCCGGATGGAAACTTTTTCGTTAAAGTCTTTCAAGGAGACATGCTCAACGACTTTGTTAAAGAAGTTAAACAACATTTCGGCTTTGTAAAACTCGTCAAACCAAAAGCAAGCAGAGCGAAAAGCGCGGAACTATACGTCCTTGGAGTGAACTTCAGATTTCGGAGGCCGTCCGCGTAACTCTGTACAATCACAACTCATTCAATTTTTCGTCGTCATTCGGCCATAAAATAACTCTTCAAATAGCCAGAAATAAACCTATCCATAAACTCACTGAAATTGGCAACCTTTAATAGTGTAGAGAGAAATCTTTTCAAAACTATGTGATACACGGTGAAGATGTCTTGAGAGTAGTTGCAGCGGACTCGGGTGCCGCCATTTTGAACGATCGCTTCGAACCCTTGTCGGTGGTTGCCGCAGTTGCTGCTCTAGTAGAGCCTCCCTACAGAGAAGCCAGCCTTCACCTAGCAGAGCCCATCTTCGCCAACGTGAAAAAGGGATACCTTCTAATAGTTCACGAACTTGAGCTTTGCCAAAAACTTTTGAAAGAAACCACAGCAGACGTGGTCCACCTGGACATGTCTTTGGGAGGTATAAGCCTAGAGGAATTTTCTGTGGTTGGAATTTCCAGGCTAAGGATTTCGAGCAAGGCACGAGGGCAGGTTTTAAAGATTCTGCCAAAAATAAGAAAGATCGCTGCGGATATCAAGCGCGTTTATGGCATAGAAGTTTTAGCCCTCGGAAAAGGAAGCATCCCAGTAAGAATAGCTGAACTAACCTCAGGCGCCTACGCTGTCCTCTACTCTGCAGAAAAAGCGATTAAAGAAAAGAGAAAGCTAAGGCTTGGGTTACCAGCGAAATGCCAAGCGAAGATTCTTAAGGACTGTGTAGCGCTGCAATCTTTGGTGCCAGCTGAACAGGAAGTCGTGAGCCACGCTAGGGACGATAAGGGAATTTTGGAAAAAGTTCAGACGGTGGAGATGCTTAATCCTTGCGCACGAGGCTTCAGATTGTTAGAGATAACTCCTAAGGTTTAAACGCCAACCCCACACCGTGATAACAGTTATTGGAGCCTTTCCAGCGACTTCAACCTGAAGATCATGTTTTACTTCTCACCTTCACCACTTCAAGGCTCATGTCAAGCGCTTTTACGCTGTCAGTTATTTCTCCGAAACTGAGAATGTCAACTCCTGTAGCGGCAAAGTCAAGAATGTTTTGCTCGTTCACTCCGCCGCTGGCTTCGATCAAGATCTTGCTTCGAAGCTTCTCCTTCTCAAGCAGCGTTATGGTCTTCTTTATCTGTTGGGGAGAAAAATTGTCTAGCATAACTATGTCGGCTCCTGCCTTCGCGGCCTCCAACGCCTCGTTGTCCTTGGAAACTTCGATTTCAATTTTCTTAGAAAACGATACAGCGTCTCTCACTTTTTTCACAGCCTTACTGATGTCTCCAACAACTGCTAAGTGATTGTCTTTTATGATAACGAGGTCGTCTAGGTGTAGGCGGTGGATATCGCCTCCGCCGATCATCACCGCCTTTTTATCGAAGTACGAGAGGCCTGGCGCCCCCTTTCGAGTGCAAGATATCCGAGTTTTATAGCCTGCGCGACTAACCTTCTCAATCAACCGGCGGGTTATGGTGGCTATGCCGCTCATCCTCGTGAGGAGGTTGAGGAGAGTTCGTTCGATTGAAAGAAGTGTTCTGGCATCTCCAACTATACTTAATACAGTTGCTTTTTTACTAACCATTGATCCGTCAGACACGAGAAGCTTAACTTGGAAATCAAAGCTTTCTAAAAATGCGAGGGCTTCTTCTATTCCGGCTATCACCCCGGATTCATTCGTGACGATCTCTGCTTCAACTATTGTTTCGGGAGGAATTGTGAGAGATGTGGTTATGTCGCCTTGGCCAACGTCTTCTTCCAAAAACTTTCGAATTTTTTCCTCCAACACTTTCTTAGGAAGAAACATTTGTGATTCCTCCTTCAGCCGCCTCCATTATCAATTGGATTGCTGTTTCCAAACCATTTAACTTTAGAGCGTCTTCCTGAATCTGTTTTGTCCTTTCTTGAAATTGGCTGTTCTCCAAAATTTTTCGAACGGTTTCAAGAAGCATTTGTTTGTTAAGATTTTCCTGCTCGATCATTTTGGCGATACCCAGTTCAACAGCGTTTTTTGCGTTGTTAAGTTGTTCGGTGTGACTTGGTGTGGGCACGAGAATTAAAGGTTTGCCGTAGCAAATGCATTGTGCCACGGTCCCGTGGCCTGCCCTAGCGATTACGAGATCACAGGCTTTCAGGTATTCGAAGCGGTTAGGTATCCACCCATAAACGGTCAAGTTTCCATCTTGAACAGGCTTGATTGAAGCGTTTGGATAACCAAGAGACATGACAATTTGATAGTCTTCTGGAAATTCCCTGAGGATTTGCCTAAGAATTCCCGTGAAATAGGCTCGCTCTTTCACGGGTCCGCTTATGGGCGCAAAGATTAAAGGCTTGTCCCCTGCTAAGCCGAGTTTTTTCCGAATTTGTTTCTGGCTTGGCAGGTCATCGGGGCGCACAGATAACACGGGTCCTATGAACTTTACGCGTTTTCGATATGCCTTTGGAATTCGCAGATTTCCAGTTGAAAGGGTGTAGGGCGGAGGGAAATCTGGAATCAAAGTCTGTGTTCCAGTGGTCCATATTTTTCCAATAACTGTGAGGGTAAAGGCGTCTACAAGTCTGGCGAGCCTCAGGAATCGTCTGTGTCTTGGAATGATTACTTGAAATTGGTTAAGAATGCAAATTTCGGGTATTCCCAACAGTTTTGCGGCTACCAGAGGCGAAACTCGCGAATCTGATATGACTATGTCGGGCTTAAACGCTTTCATGATTTTGATTTCAGCGTCAACTTGTTTCAGAAAAGTAAAGGATGCAAAGAAGGGCCCCGGGTTAACCGTTGTTTGTCTGAAATCAATGGTTCCGTCAGGTTTGACCACAAATCCGATGGGTGGAACCTCTACCACTGGAAACTCCTCTTGTTGAACGTATCTTAGGCCATCCTTGTAGGTGGAGAATAAAACTTGGGCCCCTGCCTCTTCCAGTTTCCTAGCTATGGGAAGGCAACGACCTACGTGGCCGAGGCCGACACCGCACGGGGAAAATTGAACCCTCATAAACATGGTTCCTTAGCGTTTTTCAGTTCTATTTTGTGCTTTGATGGCGCCTCCTCAAAGAGGATCGCCTGAACCTTCATATTTTGGAGATATCAAAATATGAAGGTTGTTCCTACGGCGCTAGGGATGAAGTTCTCTGGCATGGCGTTCAGAATTACATTGGTTGCTTTCCATCCTGTGTCGTGGCAAGGAACAATAAATGTTGGTCTGATTTTCTTAAGCTCTTCCACAGTTGGATCTATAATAAATTCATTTGGAAAAGATAGGTGAAAACCTCCCATGAGCGCATATACCTCATTTACTCTGGTCACCTCTCTGGCGTAGAGAACCGTGTTTATGATTCCCGCATGGGCGCAACCGGAGATGATTACGAGCCCCTTTCCCTTTACGTTCATCACCAATGCTTGATCATCTCTAATCAAAGGGTCCGGCTGAGGCTTTCCGTCAATTTCTGCATAATGAGCGGGAAACCCTTGTTCGAACTGTGTTCTTCTGGGTATCTCGCCCGTGGCGAGCACAAGGTTCCCTAATAGAGGGTACGGTTCCGCTATCTTGACAACCTTTGCTCCCGCTTCTAGAACTCTGTCCTCTTCCAATGACCGAAATCTTATTTTCTGGCCGGTTGGTAGGACCACCCACCTTTTGAGGAAGGCATCAGGATGCAAGACGACGGGCATCTGAGGTTTACCAATTCGTTTAAGAATGGACATTAAGCCTCCAGAGTGGTCAAAATGACCATGACTAAGAACGATGAGTTCGACATTGCTTAGATCGACTCCAAGCCTATCAACATTAAACAAGACCACGTCCCCACAGGCTCCTGTGTCAAACAGCATTCTATGACTGATGTTTTTCAGGTAAACATCGATAAGAGCGGAAAATCCATGCTCGGCCCTTAGAGGTGGAAGCATTTCCGTTCCTTTGAAGAAGGGCGCTCTCGTTGCATGAGGAGAACCTTGAATCAGCATATCTGTTACGTTATCTACCAGGATAGTTATTTCAACCCGATCAACTTTTTGCAGCAACATGTTGTTTGCTTATCAACGTTTAGTATTTAAAAATTCGCGTACTTGCGTCCCGTGCGCGCAGACTTTTCGAAAATCTAAACATTAGACTTTTTTCGCATTTCTTTAACGACTATCTCGCTCTTTGGAGCCGTTTCTTCGAAAATTATTGCTTGAAACTTGTAGATTTTTGTTCCTTCCAGTAGCCAGCAGTCTGGCGACAAGCCGGCTTTCATGCAGCATTGGCAAAGGAACTCCTCTTCTTCCCAGTTCCACTCGATGGGCACTTGAGGAAGAAGCAGACCCTTGTAGTAGCTTCTTTCAACGATAAGTCCGTCTTGTCCAACCTTAATTTTCTGGGGATAATCTGTAGGTTTCTGGGCCTCCACGAGTTGGGGAGGAGTAAGTACGCTCACTTCAAAAACTATGTGGTCAAGTTCATTGAAAGAGACTGGGGGGAAGCGGGGGTCTTGCGTTGCGGAGTTGATGGCGGATTCGATTACAGCCCGCGTTAAAGGCGTGGTTGGATACGGGAAACCAATACAGCCCCTTAATCCCTTTTTTCCTTGGTAAAAGCTGTTTAATGTGACGAAAACTCCGCAGTGTTCCATAAGCTTTGACGAAACGTCCTTAGGAACGGCTATGATTTTTCCGTTCTTGAGGTATTCCTCCACGGCCTTTCGAGCGAGCCTTACGAGGGAACGGCACTCTTCGAGGGTTAACTGAAACACCATGCTGATCCAACCCTTAGTCTGTAGGATGATGAAAGCCTAAATGGTGTTAAGGCTTCTGAACTTAGTTTTAATATTCTGCAGAAAATAAGCTTAAGGTTTCTATTTCACCCGGGCATGCTAGAATTTTCTGGATTCTTCTTGGATTCCGTCTTTTGTGATTGTGAGGAAGTCTACGCCGTCGCCGCTCATGATGTCTCGACTCACAGCCGATTTCACGGCTCTGAACACGAGCTCTTTCGCTTCTTTTACGGTCATGTTCTCTTTGTACCCTTCTTCTAGGACTCCGACGGCGATTTCGGCTCCTGAGCCCACTGCAGCGAATTTGTCGGGTATAACCGATCCAAGGACGTCTAACACGTATATTGATGCCCCCTCGTCATCCATTCCACCCACAATAGTTTGGGTGATATATGGAAACAACCGTCTACTGAAAAGCAGGTTGGACATAACCTTGGCGGCGGATTTTACGGGTATGGGTCTTCCAGCGTCGAGCCTGAACAGGTTCGCGTAGGCTTCTACCTCCCGCACCAAAATCTGCATGTCGGAGACCATTCCCGCGCACGCTGCGCCGATTCTGTCGGTTATCGTGAAAACCTTCTTTCCA
The DNA here is from genome assembly GCA_001399795.1 of Candidatus Bathyarchaeota archaeon BA2. Taxonomy (GTDB): domain Archaea; phylum Thermoproteota; class Bathyarchaeia; order Bathyarchaeales; family Bathyarchaeaceae; genus BA2. Next base: position 41,831 of record LIHK01000006.1, read on the forward strand.
ACTCTGCTCATCACCATGTAACCATAAGAAACCCTTTTCTCAGAGGCTAAGATTACGCCGTCAGAGCAAACCACGCCTAATGTGGTGGCGCCTGGAATCCAAAAATGTTGAGGTTGCCCTTGTTCATTCAAATCTTGTTCCTCTGTTTCCATGCAGTAATATGCTGAGACACTTTTAAACTTAATTGTAAAATTATAAATGTTTAGTTGATAACTCCTTGTATTTGGTGGAGGGTTTATGGTGACAAATGTTAACGAGCAGTTTGGAACTCACCCGGACTTGAAAAAGTTGTACTACACGTACCTAGCAATAGTAACAATTGTTTTTCTGGCTTGGATTCTACCCGTAACCGCTACCGCTTTCATCTTCTTTCCCTTCAACAGCGCATTGATAGTCGCAGCCTCGCTTTTAGTTCCCTTATTCTTCGCAATCGTTTTCGTAGGGTACTGGATTAACCAATATTATGCTTCCATATCCTACTCCTTAACAGACAATGAAATTGTGGTTCACAAAGGAGTCTGGTGGAAAAAGAAGAGCTTTGTCCCCTACAACCGCATCACAAACGTCAACATAGAACAAGGACCCATATCCCGACACTTCCAACTAGGCACAGTTCTGATTCAAACAGCAGGTTTCTCAGGCGGCACAAGTTCTGCCAGAGGTTTAAGACCAGCAGAAGCCGTCATTCTCGGCGTCAAAAACTTCAAGGAAATAAAAGACAAAGTCATGAATTTCGTGAGAAGAGTTAGACCAGTAGCGGTTGAGGCTCAAGCTGAGACTATGGTTTCTGAAGATTTCAACCGCCAAATTCTAGCAGAGTTAAAGAAAATCAGCAAAGCCTTGGAGAAGACAAAATGAGGAGCCTGTATTGATTTCCATATATCATCAAAAAATAAACGACGTATGGTACGCTGCCGCCATGGAAAACGACGAGGTCTTTGCAACAGCTTTCTCGCCGGATGAAGAAGAAGTTTTGCGACACCTGCTGAAAAACTTGCCGTACAACGTTCCGTTTCAAGTTACAGAAAAACCGAGGCAATTCTTGGCTGAACTCCTGAAAACTTTGGAAGCGATTTTCGACGGGAAGGATGTTTCACTTTCCAGTTTCAAGACAGCCATGGATCACCTGCCCAGCCATACGCGAACAGTACTCAACTGCACATCTTTGATTCCAGTCGGATACCTAACAACCTACGGTGCCATAGCCAAAGTCACGGGTGGAAGCCCCAGATCTGTAGGACGCGCCGAAGCCTCAAATCCGTTTCCACTACTGATTCCATGCCACCGGGTTGTACGCTCCAACTTCAGCATCGGAGGCTACGGACTAGGCGAAAAAGTCAAGTTGCAGATCCTCCAGAGGGAAAACAGAAGATATGAGAAAACTACAACGTTGAGAATAAACGACAAAGCCTTACCCTTGTTTCCTATCAAACACCTTCGGAAAAACCGAGGCAAAAATTAAGTTCATATACACACTATCCATAAAGTCTCCGGATGAGGAAAATAGCCATGGTGAAACGCGGAATTTTCGTGGGGAGATTTCAACCTTTTCACAAGGGGCACCTAAAAGTGGCAAAGGACATGCTAGAAAAGGTTGACGAACTTGTTATAGTTGTGGGTAGCGCCCAGTACAGCCACAGACTTGACAATCCGTTCACCACGGGTGAACGCGTCACCATGATCAGAAGAGCCATGGAGGAAGGGGGCATCCAACCGTCAAAATACTGGATCGTTCCTGTGCCCGATGTCCGTGTGCACATGATTTGGGTTGCCCAAGTTGTAGGCTACTCCCCAAAGTTTGACGTGGTTTACACCAATGAACCCCTAAGCCGCCGACTTTTCATCGAAGCTGGCTTCAAGGTTGAACCAGTGCCTTTCCACAAGAGGGAGGTCTACTCAGCCACAGAGATACGGAAACGAATATTGAATGAAGAAAACTGGGAGGAACTCGTCCCAAAAAGCGTTGCAGATTTCATCAAAGAAGTCGACGGTGTAGCGAGACTACAAGACTTGGTTAAAACCGACAAGATTACCTAAACTTGTATGCACAAATTACCTTGTAGGCTCATTTGCGCCCAGATTTCTGGACCAGGTTGATGGCATCGCTTAGCCATTCCAAGGTCTTTTCAATTTTTTCTCTACGCGCAGCGGGAACTATGGAGGCAAGGTGCTTTTTGACATACATACCATAGACGAGAATCTCTCTGGGGTCAGACTCGGAAAGTGCCTCAACGAGAAGACCCAAAATTTGTTTTTTGACTTCGCTTTCTTCAACCTGTTGGAGGACGCTTTCAATTTCGCCCTCCTTCTCGATTTCCGGTTTTTTACGTGGCTTATAACCTAACTCATCAAGTTTATCAAGAGCCACTGTCGATCATCTCCAAGTTTCCGGAATCAATTTATTTACTGTGGCTTTTTGAACTTTTTTATCAAACGTTTTTTCCGTTACGAGGTCCAATGCTCCCTCTGGGCACCATTCCACGCATTGGGGCTCTCCGTCACAGAGATCGCATATTATAACCGTCTCCTTCTCCGGATGCAGAATAATGGCTCCGTAGGGGCATGCTTCGATGCACCAACCGCAACAGTCGCACTTTTCATCATCTATCAGTATAGCGCCAGTTTCTTCAGACTGCTTCATAGCGTCTCGAGGACACGCGACTACGCATGGGGCGTCTTCGCAGAGCCTACACACTACAGGCATATTGATAAGTTGATATAAACGGAGAATTTTTATTCGAGAACAACGAGGATTAAACGTTTTTTCTCTTTCTAACGCGCATACAAGTTCGCAGACGCCGCAACCTGTGCATTTTTCAAAATCGGCTGCAACAAAGTTTCTTTCGGTTGCTGTCGTTTGCTTTGAGACGGCCATGTTTATTTTCCTTCCACCTGAGAGAAAGGGATTAATGGTTTCTGCGCTACTTATAGCTTTTGTTTCGGATCACCCATATAATAGTATACAAATCATTCATTTATTTTACTCGTTTTTGACACCCTGGAAACGTGCATTTTGTAGAGGTGTCTTGCTCCAAGTGAGGTTAACCAGCCGCTAATAACCAAAACCGTGGCTGGAAAAATTTGGAAACCATAGTTTAGCAGAATAGTCTGGAGTAGTAAGAAGACCATAGTCACTGATAAAATAGATACAAAGGCGAATTTTCTTCCATATTTTTTCATGGTTTGAATGCTGAGAAGCCCAACCAAGAAGACGTCGCCTAACCCAAGGATCATCAGGACCTTAGAAGGGAAGGCTGGTAGAATTATAGCCACAGGTAGTCCTAGTGCAATTGCTTTTTCGCCTGAAGTTACCATATGCCCTGTAATCAGAACTTGGATGATATCCATAATAGTCAGTAGGGCAACGAAGGCAGCGGTGGTTTTCCACGCAAACAAACTTCCCATATAAACCGAGATGCAGATGGCGAATATTATCGCGAAGAAGTTAAACGAGTATAGGTTCCAGTATGGAGAAAAATATAGGGCGACGAACAAAAATGGAGTTGGAACCGCCAAGTACCATTTTGGCACAATCAAGTACGTGAACAAGAAAAATATAGCGGAGTAAGAAAATAGAAAAAGAATTCTAATAGCCTCTTCAGGAACAAACACCATAACTGTCACCATAACGCCTATGACTATTACCAATAAAACAACGTGCCCAACACGAAATTCCTTCCCACCAAAAAGGGAACTAACCTTCTTTTCATATAGGGCATAGAGAAAAACTATGGCTACAGCGATCAGAAAAAGAGTTGATGGAAGTAGAAAGTCCAGTATCATGCCTTCACATATGTTGACCGCAGGAAATTTGTTTTGCGGTTGTTTAAAGGACTCAACACGCTACGTATATATGTGCTTTTGATAATGCTATGATAGTTTAGTGGTGAAAAAACCTGCCAAAATTCACACCAACCACTGCTTTGATCACGGCAAATTTAGTGGTTTATGCATACACTTCGGTTGTTGGCGGCAATTTTATTGAAACGAGCCCTGAAGTTCTCAGGAGGTTGGGCCAATTCAATCTTTACGTTATGAATGGTTGGTACTGGCAACTGTTAACGTCCATGTTTGTCCACGTGAATATAATTCATCTTTTTGGCAACATGTTTTTCCTCCTCATATTCGGTTTGAGAGCCGAGGAACTCTTCAGCCCAGAAGAGTTCTTCTTCATTTACTTCATGTCTGGGCTTTCTGGCAACTTGTTAACCCTGCTACTAATGCATCCATTAACGGTCTCCGCCGGGGCTTCAGGAGCAATATTCGGAACTTTCGGCGCCTGCGTGATATACCTAAGAAAAGCATTTGGTCAATCCATCATGGGAGCATTAATGTATTCATTTTTCCTCTTAATGATAACCACTGGCAGAGGTGTTAACATTCTCGCGCACTTTGGCGGACTTGTGGCTGGATTAATGATTGGATACGCTTTGGCGAAAAGCAGGAAAATCATCATAGAAACAGAGTTCACAATATAATTAGAAGCCTCAATAATTTAGCAAAACGTGAACAGAATCCCCAATTTTCACCTTAAATGCCTTTGAGGCATTTCCTTTGTTTATAGATATTTCAAGAAAATCGCTGCTGCCAATTATGCCTAACGGCTTCTTAGCCGGGACCTCTCCATAAGCTGAACAAAGCTTGAGCGCCAAAGTTTCGCCTATAAGCCTGACATGGAGAAGACAGCCCTCACGTAAACCCATCTTTTTGAGGTCTTCCGCTGATATGTTGCTGACAATGTTACCGAAATCGTCTATGTGTAGAACTTCTCCCAACAATTCTCCCTTTCTCATGCGGGGTTTTGCGAATTCAGGAAGCGCATAGTCGTGAATCTCTGGTCCAAACTCGGATGGAGGACAGTCTCTCGCTAGGTGCGCGGCTGCCGGAGAGAAAACGTCCCTTCCATGGAAGGTTCTTGAAACCTGAGGAAGCATGTATCGCTGGTTGCTGACATGATAGACGTGGCGTATGCCCTCCTTCTGAGCAGCCAGCATAAGCAAACCGTTATCGGGTCCCACGTAAAAGCAACGCTCAGTTTCGACGATTATTGGGCGCCGCTTGGTTCCAACACCAGGGTCCACAACAGCCACATGAACGGTGCCCACGGGAAAGTGTGGAGCAGCTGAGGCTAGGACAAAGGCGCCCATGCGTATGTTAAACTTTTCAATCTCGTGACTGACGTCTATGATGTGTGCTTCGGGACAAATAGAAAGGATTACGGCTTTCATTTCCGCCACGTAGGGGTCTTTCAAACCAAAATCTGAAAGCAAGGTTATGATTGGCAAGCTGTTGTCTCGCTCGTGCTTTTTCATAAAGTTTAGTAAATGGGGGGCTTTATGCTTTTAGTTCACACTTATTCAAAAATTATCTTTAGAAAATCTATCTTCCCAAGATGTTTATAGTCATTCGAATAAATTTCGAAGATGCCGATTGTTGTCATGGTGGCAATGTTTAGTCCATCGTTAAAGTCTACGCCGTACAGGAGCATGTTGTTCGCTCCTACAAGAAGGTCATCTGCGTCAAATCCCACAACCTTGAGGGTTTTATAAGACAAGATTTTTTCGAGGGTGGTCTTGATGTCACTTTGTCTACCCATAGCCTCTAACACCCATGAAACTTCACATAAAACGAGTATGGAAGTCACGGCTTCCTCGCCCCGTTCTATACGCTCAAGAATACGTTTAGCGTTCTCGCCAAATTGAGGATGATTTGTAGCACTGTAGATGAACACGTTTGTGTCCACGAAGCGACTCATTTCAGGTCCTCGACTAACTTCTTTCCGATGTGTGCTCTAGCTACTTCTTTGGGTTCCTCGATTGGATACTTCAGCTTAACACTGCCGTGCAGGGCTTCTGTTGGCTTCTTGTATGTCGTAACTGGAATGAGGACTATCTGGCCACGATATTCTCTGACGATCAGTCTCGACCCCTCTCTCACGCTGTATTTATCTCGAAGTCCCTTCGGAAGAACTATCCGTCCCTCTTTTCCAATGACGACAGACATGGCTATTACCGACAAAATTATTCTAAAACGACAAATAAAAGGTTTTTGCCATAAATCATGAAACTAGTCATTCGGCTTCCTTGGCAATTTCTAAAAATTAACATGCTTATCTTGCACGAACCTCTATCATTGAAGTGAGGCTCTTCCTTGCGACCGAGTGAACTGGTCCCCTTAAATAGACTTCGTGAGGAGAGATACGGCAAAATCCTTTGTTATCCAAGGCATGACCGTAGTGAGTTGACAAGGCGCCTTAAAGAGTTAAAAGGACTCGGGGTTAAGTCTGTGGAATTCGGTGGAGAGAAAATGGCTTTTGATATACCAGTTTTGGGTAAGGGTTACGTTGGCATCGTTATCGTGGCCCACACAGACAGGGGAAAGGTTGCGTTAAAAGTTCGCAGGGTTGACGCCGACCGGTCTGGAATGCAACGTGAAGCGGAAATGTTGAGAAGGGCAAATGGCCTAGATGTTGGACCAACTTTGCTTGACACCACCAAAAACTTCCTCCTCATGGAGTTTGTTGAAGGGACGCTTCTTCCTCAATGGGTTGAAGCGTTAAGGGGGAGGGGAACTAGATCTAGAATCCGCAGAGTTCTGCGAGGTGTTTTGGAGCAGTGTTGGAGGTTGGATGAAGCCGGCTTGGATCATGGAGAACTGAGTAGAGCGCCTAAACACATCATCATTGACGAAAATGACTGCCCCCGCTTAGTGGATTTTGAAACCGCTAGCGTCAACCGGAGAGTCTCTAACGTGACCTCTATCTGCCAGTATCTTTTCATAGGAAGCCAAGCTGCAAAGATAATAAAGAAGAAAGTAGGTGAAGTTGACAGAAAAGAACTGATAAACGCGCTGAAAAACTATAAGCAAGATCGAACGCGAAAAAGCTTCAAAAAAATTCTACGTGTATGTGGACTCGACAAGGTTGATCGCTATGGTTGTGGGCGCAGTCCATCTAGGTAACAATGAAGCCCGTTTTGAATCTAACTCTGAATCTAAAATAAGGATTGCTAATTCTTAATACATAAATGTGCAAAGCAAATAGTCTTACTTGAGAGGGTCTCTTATGGAAACCGATATGGTGGCTGATAGAAATAGACGTTCCTTCGTAAACGGTCTTGCAATAGGATTTGGTCTGACTTTTTTGGCAACCTTTGCCATTTTATGGATATCAATATTCTATGCTACTCAACTCAGTTCTGGAGTAAGCTATGAAACAATGATTTCAGTTTTCATCTATCCGCTGCTGTTCATGTTAGGCACAGGAACAGTGCTTTTGACGACGGGAATAGTTAGGGAATACACGTCTCCCATCTAACTTCGTCACAGTTTTTCGAGAGTACGTTTACGCAGGAAAATTGAGACCCCACACCACCTATGTTGTGCTGGCTCGACCAACTCAACCAAAGCATCTGGGGGAGTCTCGATATTCCAAGGAATCTCTTCCAAAGGGGTATTTCTATAGATTCTATCCATTTCAACTGCTTCATTATAATCTTGCTTTGCTTTCCCTTTATAACCTCAATGATTCTCTAACAGTTCTTATCCATTGAAAGAGCTTAGAATGAAATGTTCTGGTTGTGGTCATTGGAACAGTGTTCCAGTAAACCTCTGATTGTGCTCTCTGTGCTTTACCAATGTTTTTAAGCTTAAATAAAATGTTAATTATCTTGCCTCTAACAAAGAGCCGTAGACCAGTCCGTTGGGGTCGTGGTCTAGTTTGGTCTAAGATTCGCGCCTGGGGCGTGCGAGGTCCGGGGTTCAAATCCCCGCGACCCCACCAGTACGGAAGCCTAGGGCGTGGGTACCGGAGATTAGTTCAAGGGCGAAGGAAAGGATTCATAGCTGTTCTCACGGGTCATCAGCACCGACTTTTCAACTCTTCGTACATCCTAAGCGTCTGCTACAATTTTTCTATGGCATCCATGATTTTGGCATAACTTTCTACGCTGCATCTCCATCCTGCAAAAATCATCTCGTTTATCGCTTGTTTGGCTCTTTCTTTTGTAACCAGTCCTTGAAAGACAGCTCTCATCAGAATGTATGGTGTACCTACATAGGATATCCCATAAATTTTTGCGGTTTTTCTAGCTACTTCGTCATCTATAACCGCCATTCCATCACGTTCTTTGGCAATGGCTAAAACCTCAGCATCAGTCACATGAAGCCCCCTTGTTTCCAGAAGGCTCGCCAAAAGTTTTTTGTTCTTAATCTCAACTACTTTGAATACGTTGTTTTTGAACATTTTCTCCAAAATGATAGCGTCCGGGACGCCTTTACGCTTTCCTTCATCTACGACTTCTCGCTTAACATGCGGAGATGTCAATTTTTCATTTATTAATCCTTCAAAAACCTTACTTAACCCTACTTTGGTTATGTAAATTAATGGTGTGGCATTAAAAACGAGTGGCTTCACTCGGACTCCGCCACTGATGCTTCCTTGATTTCCTTCTCAATTTCTTCGGGCGTATACCTAACCCACTCTATATTACGTTGTTTCACCAAGTCAGCGAACTCCCAAAGTGAAAGCTTAGCCATTTCTGCAGCCTTAGCAAACGTCACTTTCCCGTCTCGTAACAGCTCCAAAGCAGTTTGTTTTCTCCATTCCTCGATTCCCATTTCAAGGAGAGTTCTAACAACCGTAGCCTTGTCCAACTTTTCCCACTCAGCCACTTCGAGAATTTCCTTCTCGATTTCTTCAGGTATCCTTACCGCTAAGGGTTTGAGTGTCAATATGTTCACCGTATACAAATGATATCACATGCATACGTAAATACCTTGTGATAAGCTCCCTCTAGTCAGCCTCCCGCCTTCATCCAAGCAGGGAATTGAAAAAATCTAAGCGACCCCATTTCAAACTTGAAGAGAACAAGCGCTATTTCTTGAACGACATGTTGCATAAATTATTCTTCAATAATGGCTACTGGACGCACCCAACCAGCGCTTACCCCTTTAATCTTTATTGGAAAAACAGCCACCTTAAACCCGTAGGGCTTCGGAATCTTGTCTAAGTTCGCCAATTTTTCAATATGGGAACGCAACAAAACGTGTTAAAGGTTGTAGTTAGCATAACGTCTCAGCTTACCCATAGAGTTGGTCCTTGCGTGTTTCTAAGCGCGATCAGGGAGAAATACGGAGAGGATGTTGCAAAGCTTTTAACCTGCAAGCACACTGATTTGTCGGCTTTAGAAACTTTGTACAACAATTTGAACCTCTCGGTGGACGTTCGCATGGAAGCTTCCATTCCAAGTGAAGGCTATTGCCAGTTCACAGCTGTGCGTAAAACGTGAAAAACACTATGCCCCGCAAACGTTGGTGGGCTTCTTCTTTCTTTAAACTACGTAGTAGTCAATGACTTTTTTCATGTGCTTCGGTGGTAATTGCGTGCTGGAAAGTTTCTTCGGTATTCTGATGATTTGAGGCTGGAAACGCACGAGGTCTGTTAGGGTTACCAAGCCGACTAGCTGGCTGTTTTCAACCACGGGGAGCTTTTTGATTTTATGTTTGAACATAAGTCTCACGGCGGCTTCGACGTCCATGTGAGGAGTTCCGGTCACTAGTGGCTCTGACATTATATCCTTAACTTTGGTTCTAACAGGGTCTTTGCGCTTAGCCAGAACCCTTTTTAGGAGGTCCCTTTCAGTTATGATTCCAACGGGCTTTTCTTCTTCATCTACCACAACTAGGCATCCTATTTCGTTTTTGTTCATGAGTTCCACTACCTCCCTTACAGTCGCTTCGGCCTCCACCGTTACTACATCTGTAACCATGACGTTTTCCATTTTCAGTGACATAAAACACGCACCAAACGTGTTTTTGTTTGATTATGCTTTTAAATTAATCTCCACCGATTTTCACAAAGCTTAGCAAATGTTATGAAGTTTTACAGTGAAATAATGGGGTAAGAACCGCTGGAGTTGCGATCGTTGAAAAAGTTTGAGGTAGTTGTTGTTGGCGCTGGCACAGCTGGGTGCTTGGCGGCTAAGACCGTGGCTGAAGCCGGCTTTCACGTTTGTCTGATAGATCGGAAAAGGAAAGAGGACATAGGGGATAAGGTCTGTGGAGATGCCATAGGAAAGCATCATTTCGATGACTTGGGGTTAGACTACCCTACCGGGGAGGAACTGGAACGAAAGATAGTTGGAGCTAAGCTTTACTCGCCTGACATGAAAACCGTTTTCGACGTTAAAGGAGAAGGCTTCATCATCAACCGCATCCGCTTTGGACAGAGACTGTTAAGAAACGCAGTTGACGCTGGGGCAACCTTCTTAGAATCGACTCAAGTTGCTGAACCCCTAGTAAAAAACGGATTTGTCACTGGGGTTTTGGCTAGAAATTTAGAAACGGGAAGTAAGGTCACTATCCTCGGTCATGCTATTGTGGACGCTAGTGGTTTTTCAGCGGTTTTACGAAAGAAGCTTCCTCCAGAAATTGGAATCGACGCGACGGTTAGCAAGGAAGATGTAGTGATTTGTTACCGGGAGATTCGTGAATTAGAAGAGCAGGTTGACGAGCCTGATTACTGTAAACTTTACCTTAGCCAAAAGTGGGCTCCAGGAGGATATTC